>JAYEHT010000152.1:0-12714 GCA_034659655.1 Candidatus Aerophobota bacterium
AAAACGGATCCCCAGATTTTTTGCTTCATTCAAAATTCTATTTAGGGTAGCATAGGATAAACCTTCCGTTTTTTTATATTCGTGAGCATAACACCCATAACAATTAAGATTACAAGCACTTGTAGGAGAGACAACAAAGAACCAGGGAGCTTTAAAACTTTCCTCTTTTAGTTTCTCTCTCTTTTTTGCTTCCGTAACCCAGTCAACAAAAAAGTTCTCAGCCAAATTTTCCCTGCTTACTTTGGATAATCTATCCTGGAGGAGTATTCTACTGAGGTCAGCCATAGGATGTCTTTTTTGGAAAGCTTTCCTTACATTTTCCATAGCAGATTCGTTAGGACCGGCAAATTTATACAGTCCCTTTAGGATAATATCAAACTCTTTATAAAATTCCTCTTTATTTCTGGTTTTGGCTAATTTACTTAAATAATGGTTAATCTCTTTTTTTAAAACTACTTTTTTTAACTTATCTCCTGCTGTAGAATCTAACATTTTTCTCCTCCTTAGTTAATTTATTTTAACAAAGTGAGCGTGAAAAGTCAAATTAAACACATTCTCACTTATTCCATCTCTTCCAGCCTCTGCTTTAATTTTTTTAGTTTATGTTGAAGAGCTTCTCTTTTCTCTTTTTCTTCTTTTATAAGTTCGGGGGGAGCTTTAGATAAAAACTGAGGCTGTGAAACTTTTTTCTCCAGAAAGAAGAGTTCTCTGTTTAACTTTTCTCTATCTTTTTTTAATCTCTTTTTTTCTTTTTCAATATCTATCAGATCTTTTAAGGGAATAAATATTTCCACATTACCTGTTAGGGAAGATACAGAGCCTTTTATGGGAGTTATATCTTTACCTATAAGTAACTGCTTAGTTTTTGTTAAGTTGACAATATAAGAATTATTCTCTCTTAAAATATTAAGGTTTTTTTTATCACTTGTTTTAAGAAGTAAATCTATCTCTTTTTGCGGAGGTATCTTCATTTCTGAGCGGATGGTGCGAACTTCTTGAATAATCTCCATTAGAAGGTTCATCTTTTTCTCTGCTCCTTCATCTTCTCTCTCACTTTCTGGCCAGGAAGAAATCATAATACTTTCCTTATCATCTTTATCTTCAGGTAAGCGCTGGAAGATCTCTTCTGTAATGAAAGGCATAAAAGGATGAAGCATCTTTAAGGTTCCTTTTAAAACCTGGCAAAGTGTCCATTGAGCAGTATAGCGGGATTCTGCTCCTTTTTTATTCAATAAGCGCATTTTTACAAGCTCTATATACCAATCACAAAATTCTCCCCAGATAAACTGGTATAGTAGTTGAGCTGGTTCAGAGAAGAGAAGATTGTTTAAATTAGAGCTTATTTTTTTAGTAAGCGAGGAATAACGGCTCAGAATCCATCTATCAGATAATTCTATATATTTTTTATTCTTTAACTTCTTCTGGAGTTGGAAATCCTGAAGATTCATTAAGGTAAAACGGGAGGCATTCCATATCTTATTGGCGAAATTTCTGTATCCTCGAACTCTCTCTTCGGAGAAACGAGTATAAGGAGAATCTGTTTTCAGGGCAATGAGGGAAAACCTGAAGGCATCTGTTCCATACTTTTCCATTAAAGCTAAAGGGTCTACCACATTCCCCTTAGATTTACTCATCTTCTTGCCTTTTTCATCTCCAATTAAGGGATGAATATAGATTTTATGAAAGGGAACCTTCCCTGTGAACTTAAGGCCCATCATTATCATCCGAGAAACCCAGAAAAAGAGGATGTCCCATCCACTACACAGAAGAGATGTGGAATAAAATTTTTTGAATTCTTTCCCTTTTCCAGGCCAACCAAGAGTAGAGAAAGGCCAGAGACTCGAAGAAAACCAGGTATCCAGAACATCCTCATCTTCTTTAAGATTTTTACCTCCACAATAAGAGCATTCTTCAGGCTCATTTATACTTACAGTTATTTTTTCACAATCTTGACAGAACCAGGCAGGAATTTGATGCCCCCACCAGATTTGACGAGAGATGCACCAATCATGGATATCCTCCATCCATTGAAAATAGCTCTTTTTCCAGAAAGAAGGAACAAATTCAATTTTTTCTTCTTTAACCGCTTTTATTGCTTGATGAGCTAAATCCCCCATTTTTATAAACCATTGAGGAGAAAGGTAGGGCTCTACTAAAGTCTTACAACGATAACAGCGGCCTATTCTATAGGTGTAATCCTCAATTTTTTTCAGATATCCTCTTTCTTTAAGCTCATTTACTATTCTTTCTCGACATTTAAACCGCTCTAATCCTTCATAAATTCTTCCTTCCTTATTTATGGTTCCATCGGGGTTGAGGATATTAATGAAGGGAAGATTATGTCTTTTACCAATTAAAAAATCGTTAGGATCATGAGCAGGAGTAACCTTAAGTGCTCCTGTTCCAAATTCGGGGTCCACATATTCATCGTAAATTAAGGGAAGTTCCCGCCCTATCAGAGGCAAAATTAATCTTTTTCCTTGAAGATTTTTAAACCTTTCATCTTTTGGATGTGCAGCTACCGCTGTATCTCCAAGCATTGTCTCCGGTCTTGTAGTAGCTATTATAAGATACCTTTTTCCTTTCTTAAAGGGGTATTTTATATAATAGAGTTTACCCCTTTTTTCTTCGTATTCCACCTCAATATCAGATAAGGCTGTTTGACAGCCAGGGCACCAGTTAATAATATAATTTCCCCTGTAAATATATCCTTGTTTATAGAGTTGAATAAAGACTTCTCTCACTGCCTTACTGTGTTTTTTATCCATAGTAAAGGATCTGTGTTCCCAACTGCAGGATATACCAAGGTTTTTAAGCTGGGAAAAAATTCTCTCTCCGTATTTTTCCTTCCACTCCCATACCCTTTTATTAAACTCTTCTCTTCCTATTTTTTTCCTGTTTAACCCTTTTTTAACTAAGTCTCTTTCTACAACATTCTGAGTAGCTATCCCTGCATGGTCGATACCGGGAACCCAGAGAACTTCGTATCCCTGCATTCTCTTAAAACGAGCCATAATATCCTGAAGTGTGTTATTGAGAGCATGACCCATATGAAGAACACCAGTAATGTTTGGAGGCGGCATTACCATAGAGAAAGTATCCTTCTTTCTGCCAGGATGAGGAGAGAAATAATCCTTTTCTTCCCAGAAATCTTGCCATTTTTTTTCTATCTCTTCAGGTTCGTATCTTTTTTGCATTTTGTTAATCCTTCTACTTCTAAAAAAAATCTTACTGAAATAAAGAGAGTTGTCAAGAATATCTCGGACTTTTCCTCTTTGTCGCTGTATATCCGCTTTGGATTATTTCTGCTCGTCTTCTTAGCTACGGGGAAAGACTTGAAACTCGTCGCAGAGCTCCTCAAACAGCAAGTCTTTCTTTTTCCTCAACTCAAAGACTCGTTAAGGTAGCTCCTATAAGGCTCCTTCGGGGAAAGTCCCTCGATACCTGTATAATGTCAAGCTGTTACTTCATCTTGGGTGTAGGGGAAGCTCGAGCCTTTTGTTTCTTTTTCCTGGTATTATTGAAAATGTTAGCTAAAATTTAATTAACACTAATCCTATTTTTACTTGACTAAATTTAAAATAATTATATATTAAAATAAAAGAAATTAGAAGCATAGGAGTATAAAAATGAGAGAAGGATTTTATGCTGTGGGAAGAAGAAAAAAGGCTACAGCTAAGGTTAAAATAAGAGCAGGTAAAGGAGAATTTATAGTTAATGGGAGGCCCGTAGAAGAGTATTTTTCCCGTGAGGTTTATAGAAGAACAGTGAGAGAACCCTTAGAAGAGGTAAATCTTTTAGATAGATTTGATGTGGAGGCAAAAACAAAAGGAGGAGGATTAAACGGGCAAGCAGGAGCTATTAGATTAGGTCTTGCTCGTAGTATGTTAAAGATAAACCCTGATCTTAGAAAATCTTTAAAGAAAGAAGGCTTCCTTACACGTGATCCTCGAATGAAAGAGAGAAAGAAACCAGGCTTACGAGGAGCAAGAGCAAAACCTCAGAGTTCAAAGAGATAAAAGGGTTAAAAAATCATTCAGGGAAAGAGTATTTACTACATCTTTTTTTTCTAACCATCCGCGGCGTGCGGTAAGCACTCCAAGAAGCATAAAATCAAGAGTGGCAAGATGATGAGCGTCAGTGTTAATTACTAATTTTATACCTCTCTTTTTTGCCTCTTTTATCCATAAATCGGTTAAATCAAGCCGCTGGGGCTGAGCGTTTATTTCTATCCAGATATTCTTCTCCTGAGCTACTTGAAGCACTTTATCCAAATCAATAGAGTAAGCTTCCCTTTCTCCTAAAAGCCGACCTGTAGGGTGAGCAAAGATGCGAACAAAAGGATTACACAGAGATTTAATTACTCTATCGGTCATTGTTTTTTTATCCTGTTTAAGACTTGTATGGACGGCAGCAATAACGATATCCAGCTTCTTTAAAGTTTCGTCGGAATAATCTAAACTTCCATCTTTTCTAATATCTACCTCACTCCCTGCAAATACCTTAAAACCCTGGAGGCGAGAATTTATCTCTTTTATCTGGTTTATCTGTTGCAAAAGAGTATCCTCACTTAATCCTCCCGCTATTTTAAGTGAAGAAGAATGGTCGGTAATAGCTATATATTCATATCTTTTCTGTTTAGCTTTCTTTACTAATTCCTCAATAGAATTAGCTCCATCGCTTGCTTTAGTATGAATATGTAAGTCTCCTTTTATTTCCTCTTCCTTTAATAAACCGGGAAGCTCTCCTCTTTCTCCTGCTTCAATCTCTCCTCTATCCTCTCTAAGTTCAGGAGGAATTAAGGGAAGATCAAGAGAGGCGTAAATATCCTCTTCATTTCTACCTGCAAGCTTTTCTCCTTTTTGAGTAAAAACGCCGTACTCATTAATCTTTAATCCCCTTCTTATAGCTTTTTCCCGCAATTCTATATTATGAGATTTGGAACCGGTAAAGTATTGAAGAGCTGACCCAAAAGAATCTGGAGATACTACCCGCAAGTCTATCTGTAAGTCCTCCTCAGTTAATATGCTCGATTTCGTCTTTCCTTTGGCTAAAACTTCTTTTACAAAAGAAAGATGAGTAAAAACATCCATTATAGGAGAGGAATTAGAAGAAGAGACTAAAATATCTATATCTCCTATTGTTTCTTTACCTCTCCTCAAGCTTCCTGCAGGAGAAATTTTTTCTATACAGGGAGAAACATTACTTTTTAATTCTGCAATAACCTTTTCTACCAGAGGTAAAGCTCTACCCAATAAGATACGTCCCTTACTACTTCGATAAAGCTTTATCCCCCTGAGAATATTCTCTTCGGTTTTTGCTCCCATACCGGGGAAGTTACGCAATTTATGAGTGTGAACAAACTTTTCTAAATCCTCTATATTCTCAACACCTCCCTTTTCGTAAAGAACTTTAACTGTCTTTGGTCCCACTTCAGGAATAGATAAGAGTTCTCCTAAACCTTCGGGAATCTTCTTCTTTAATTGCTCATAAGCGGGCAGCTTTCCTGTCTCGAGAATTGTCTCGATCTTCTCTAACATTCCTTTGCCGATGCCTGCAATATTCTGGAGCTTGCCTTGATGATAAAGAGTCCCTAAATCTCCCGAAAGATGTTCTAAAGCATCGGCGGCTTTCTGGTAAGCTCTTACACGAAAAGGATTCTCTCCTTTAATGGAGAGAAAATCAGCCATTTCATTGAATATATTAGCAACTTTAGCTGTATCAACTTTCATTTTAGCTCCGGGTTAAGAGATTAGCTCCAGCCAGATATCTTTAACCCTACTTTTCAGTCCTTTAAAATCATTGTCATTCTGAATAATAAAATCGGCTCTCTTTACCTTCTCTTCCTGGGAAAGTTGAGCTTGCATCACTCCCTCAAGCTCTTCGGGAGTAAAATCTCCTGCTTCTTTTAATCTCTTAAGCTGAACATCGGGAGAGGCGGTAACTACAATAATCTTGTCCGCCAATGAATCCCATCCCGCTTCTAAAAGAATAGCCGCATCTAATACAATCAGGGAAGATAAACTATTTTTAACTCTCTTTTCTATATCTTCTTTTATTAAAGGAGAAAGAATCGAATTCAACTTTTGCAGTTCATTTTTATCTCTGAAGACTATTTTTCTTAATTTCTTTCTTATGATAGAGCCTTCCTCATCCAGTATTGATTCCCCAAACTCCTTAACAACTCTTCTTTTTACCTCATCTTTTTCAAGAAGATGATGCCCTATTGTATCTGCCTCAATAAGGCTGGCCCCCAACTCCGCAAATATCTTTCCTACAGTAGTCTTACCAGAGCCGATATTCCCTGTAAGTCCAAAAACCCTTCCCTTATTTAATCTCTCTTCTAAAATAAATTTCACCTTTTTTAAAGCTTTAGCTCGATGGCTTATCCTGTTTTTCTCTTCAGCACTCATCTCTCCAAAAGTCTTATTAAATTTTCCGGGGAGAAATATAGGGTCATAACCAAATCCATTATTCCCCCTTTTTTTTAAGGTAATTTTTCCCCTGCAAACTCCTTCTACTAATTTTTCTCCCCCATAAGGGTCAACAATAGCTATCACACACCTGAAAACCGCCTTCCGTTTTTCAGAGTCAACCCCCTTTAAAAGAGAAAGGAGTTTTCGATTATTATCCTCATAAGAGGCGCCCTTGCCTGCAAAGCGGGAGGAGAAAACACCCGGAGTTCCCCCCAAAGCCTCTACTTCTAATCCTGAGTCATCAGCTAAAGCTATCTTACCTGTAAATTTAGCAATAGTTTCTGCCTTTTTAAGAGCATTACCCCTAAGAGTCCTTTTATCCTCTATTGAAGGAGGGAAGGTTGAAAAGTCCTTAAAAGTTAATAATTTTACCCCGTTAGATAGTAAACATCTGACGGGGTTTATCTTCAAATCGCTGAGGAGGTCTCGAATCTCTCTAATTTTATCTATATTTCGAGTGGCTAAGACCAGTTCCATTGACCCTCTCCTACAGCCTCTTTCTGAGATTGAAATATCTTTTTAATACCCTTTCCAGCCAAGTCAAGAAGTTCGGAGAAAGTTTTTCGAGAAAAAACATCTTCTTCTCCACTAACCTGAACATCAACAAGCTCCCCTTTACCTGTCATTACTACCGTCATATCTACACTAGCCCCTGAATCCTCTTGAAAAGATAAGTCCAGTAATCTCTCACCGTTACTAATTCCCACACTAACAGCGGCTAAAGATTCTTTAATGATCGAGCTTTTTATCATCCCCTTTTTTCTTAGCCATCTATCCACATCCACTAAGGCTACAAAAGAGCCTGTAATAGAAGCACATCTTGTTCCTCCATCTGCCTGAAGAACATTACAATCGATCCAGATAGTCCTCTCTCCCAAGGAAGATAAATCAACCACCGCTCTTAAGGACCTTCCAATTAATCTCTGTATTTCATAGGACCTGCCCTTTTTCTTCTCTATTTCCAGGGGAGTGCGGTTGGGAGTAGAAAAAGGAAGCATAATATATTCTGAGGTAAGCCATCCCTTGCCTGTTTTACGGAGAAAAGGAGGAACTCTTTCCTCCACCATAGCTGTGCAGATTACTTTTGTATCCCCAAAACTTATTAAAACAGAGCCCTGGGCACATTTAACAAAATCTCTTTCTATGCTGATCTTTCGCACCTCATCCGCTGCCCGTCCATCTCTTCTTTTAGGCATGATAACCTCTTTTAATTTTCCCTCTTCCTTAAAAAAGTAGGAACATCTAAATCCTCATAAATCTTTAGATCTAGCTCTCCCTGTGAAGGCTTCCTTTCCTTATCTACTTTTTCTCCTTCCAGATGCATCTGGCTATCTAAGGTAATAAGGGTAAGAAACACCTCATCGGATAAACTCTCATCTACACTCGCTCCCCAAAAGAATTCTGCTTCTCGAGAGATACTCTTTCTCACAAGAGAAGCCGCTTTTTCCACCTGCGATAGTAATAAACTCTTACCTCCTCGAATATTAAAGATTACCCCCTTCACTTTCTCAAAAGAGACTTTATGCTGCAGGGAGGAAGAAAGAGCTTCTTTTACTACATTGACAGCTGCTTCTTTTCCCTTTCCTTCCCCTGTAGCCACCTGCATATAACCCTTCTTTTTTAAAAAAGCTTTAACATCGGCAAAGTCGAGCTCTATCAAGGAAGAAGGAAAAAATAACTCGCTTATAGCCTTAATAGTAATCCCGAAAAATCTATCTATCTTCCTTAATCCCTCTTTTAAGGAGATATCTTTCTCTTTTAACAAATCATTATTAGAAACAACCATTAATGCATCTACCACTTTTTCCAACTCCTGAAACCCCTTTTTAGCCCGAGAGAACCTCTCTTCCCCCTCAAAATGAAAAGGGAGAACAGTAAAAGCTAATACTATCTCACCCATCTCCTTAGCTAACTGGGCTATTACAGGGGAGGTGCCTGTTCCTGTCCCCTTCCCCAAACCAGAAATTAAGAGAAGCAGGTCCGTCTCTTTTAAAATTTCCTTTAATCGGTTTTTTTCTTCGAGAGCTATTTGCTTGCCTATTCCCGGGTCTCCTCCGGCTCCCCATCCTCCTGAAATATTTTCCCCCAACTGAAGCTTTTTCTTTATTTTGCATTCTAGCAAACTTCTCCTATCCGTATTCACAGCTATAAATTTTAGCTCCTTTGAGGAAGAACACCTCAAACGAGATAAAATACTGCACCCTGCTCCTCCTACACCCAAAACCTTTATCCGAATAGAAGAGCTTTCTTCAGCACCCCGTGAGGGTGAGGAACCCGGGGAATCCGGCTCAAATTCAATCATAAAAACCTCCATTTAAAATTGTTTTAAAAAGCGGAGGTCATTCTGGAAAAATAGACGAATATCATCAATTCTATACTTTAACATACAAATTCTTTCCACTCCCATCCCAAAGGCAAATCCCTGATACCTCTCAGGATCATAATTAACCTTCTTAAAAACCCCGGGGTCTACCATTCCTGCGCCCAAAATTTCTAACCATCCTTTTCCTGAACAGACTCTACATCCTTTACCTTTACACATAATACAACTAATATCTACCTCCGCACTCGGCTCTGTAAAAGGAAAAAAACTGGGACGGAAACGAAGGCGGGTATTCTTACCAAACATCTGATGGACAAAATAGGCAAGAGAACCTTTCAAATCGGAAAAAGTAACATTCTCATCTACTGCTAATCCTTCTACCTGGTGAAACATCGGAAAATGAGAAGCATCAATGGCATCCCTTCTATAACACTTCCCGGGAGCAATTATGCGGATAGGGGGTCTTTTTTTCTCCATTACTCTAATCTGCACCGGCGAGGTTTGAGTTCGCAGAAGGTGGGTATCATCTATATAAAAAGAGTCCTGTTCATCTCTGGCTGGGTGATACCGAGGCATATTCAAAGCTCCAAAATTATAATATTCGGTCTCCAGCTCAGGACCTCTTACTACCTGAAAACCTAAACCTATAAAAATCCTCTTAATCTCTTCAAGCGTCTGAGTAATAGGATGCAATCTTCCTAAAGGAAATCTTTTACCCGGAAGAGTTATATCAATACCCTCTTCTTCTTTTTCTTTTTTTATCTTTTTTCTCTTTTCTCCTAATTTTTGCTCTATCTCTTTCTTTAGCTCATTGACTAACTTACCTACTCTTGGTCTATCCTCAAGGGGCAGGTTTCCCATATTTCTTAACAGGTGAGTAATCTTGCCCTGCTTTCTTCCCAAAAATTTAATTTGTATCTCCTCTAACTCTCTTTCACTTTGCACCTTATCAATTCTTTCTTCAGTTTCTCTTTTTATCTCTTCTATATTCTCTCGCATTATTTTTCCTTCAAGTTCCTACGTTTATTTCCAAGAATAAGTTAGCAAACTTTCACCCTTTGTCAAACACCTTCGCTCAGTTTATTCGTCACTATTATGCAATTTCTCAAAGAACAAAAAAGTGGAGGTTAAACTTAGGTTAAAAATGCAGTAGAACCCTGAGGCGGAACAATTTGATCGCCTTTAAAAGGCAGGATAGATTACAGACTTTCATCCACAAATACCTGTTATTCTCCGGGGGTTTCTGCTCCAAGATTAATTTTAATCCTTATTTTTTTCGTCAGCACAAAAATCTATTCTCTGAAATTTTGACTCTAATGGCAAAAGCCAGAAGAAAACATAGTTAATCTGCCAGACAAACCCTATTTTTACCGGTAGCCTTTGCCTTCTGCATTGTCTCCTGGAGTTGTTTGATGATATTTTTCCCCGGCTCATAAAAGGCAGCTGCTACACTTACAGTCACATTCTCATCCTTAAATTCATTCTCTACGAGGGCTCTGATTCTATGAGGTATCCTCTCGCCAATCTCCTTTCCTACCATAGGAATGAGAATCACAAACTCATCCGGTCCGTATCTGAAGAGAAGATCGCCACTTCTCACATTTTGGGAAAGAAGGTGAGCCATCTTTTGTAGCAGAGCATCTCCAGCACTCTCTCCCTTATCTTCATTGTATTTTTTAAAATTGTCTATGTTCAAATATGTAAGAGAGAAACGGTCCATATACTTCTGGCCCATCTTCTCATACCTTTTAAGTTCTCGATGAAAGCTGGATCTATTTGGAAGATCTGTTAGACCATCGATCTCTTTTAGCTTTTCAACCCTTCTGCCGGTCTCAATTTTCTCCTTGCCCCACTGAAAGAATCCCCAGGCCAGAATTCCAAAGGCAAAAATCTTAGAACCATTCTCTATGGTATATTTTGTAAAGTTAGGTTTTACGAAGAACCCGCCCAGGAGCTCAGATAGCGACCCAACAAAGAAGAGAAGAATCCCAATATTAATCCAGATAAAGGGATGTCTCCAGACCCTGCTCAAATGAGAAGTCTCAAATAACATTACCACTATAATCGCAAGAATTACAATATCTGTTGTAACTGCGCCAATTTGAGCAGGATGCCTTATTTGGAAGAAGGCAAAGTGCAGGAGAATAACAAGAGTGGATATACCAAAGATAAGGAAGGTGAAAAATTTGATGTGAGAGTTAGTTTTCATTTTTACCTCCCTTTGGGCAGGAGATTCTTAAGTTCATTGCCCACACCTCCTTTTTAATAACGTTCTAACTTAGATCCTTAATTCTTCAAGTTAATCAGAGCTCTACTGTTTTGTATCTTGAAATGCCCTGGTAATATTTTTAAGCCCGGCTTCTAAGTTTTCTTCAGATGGCCATCCATAACCAATCCTAAAGTATCTATCGTCCATTTCAAACCAGTGACCAGGGCCAACAAATGTTTTATATTTTTTGTTCAGTATCCGGTAAAAATCTTTTAAGTTTATATTTATGCTTGAGTTAATTTTAGGGAAACATACTACACCGCCTTCCGGCTGTATCCATTTTAGACCTTTCTGGGTATTCATCCACTCCGTTATTACTTTAAATTTTGCCTGAATATATTGTTTAACATTATCCATAAATTTATCTTTTCTTTTTAGAACTGAAAGAGCAATCTTCTCGTCAATGATTGAACCACAGATACTAATCTGTTCCTTAGCAGCAAGGAAAGACTCTTTTAAGGATTTATCTTTTGTTGCCAACCATCCTATTCTAATCCCTGGAAGACCGTAAGATTTTGATAAAGATTCTACACTTATTGCTTTTTGACTTAATGAAGCTGCTGTTGGTAGTTTATGAGTAAATGTCATCTCTCTATATGTTTCATCAAATAATAAATGGCAATTATAAGATTCAACTATTTCTATAATTTTTCCCAGGGTCTCTTCTGAAATCATACCTCCAGTCGGATTATTGGGATAAGTTAAACTCACTATCCTTGTTTGAGGTGTAATCAAATCTTCAAGTTCGTCCAAATTTAGCCTGAAACTCTCTTCAAACCTCAAGTTTAAAAAATCCACTTTGCAGCCTAAAGACCTTGGAACCTCAATATTCGAGGCGTAATTAGGATGTGCCACTATTATACGATCGCCTGGTTTAAGAAGAGAAACAGCAACAATAAAAAGAGCCGCAGCAGCGCCATTAGTGATAAGAACTTGATCAGAAGAAACACCCTCATACTCTTGAGCTATCAACTCTCTTAACTCTGGCTCACCACTATGATTTCCATAAGCTATAGAAAGATTCCTGAGATTAACATCTAACTCATCTAAATTGCAATCGGTAACCGAACTTTCAGTAAGGTTATACTTAATCTTTTCGTATCCATATTCCTCTGGTGATTCTTTTTCTATTAACATCCGTTTAAACCACATAACACTACCTCCTTATAAAAACTCAGTATGAAACTACTTCACAAAATGTTACTTTATAAACAACACTTTCCCGATAACCTGTTACTACAACGATATAACCACTCAGCATTCGGTTTACTTCGTTATCTCCTGAATCGACTAAAAAAGGACGAGAATTGAGTGAATTAATTTTTTGCTTTGTTGCCACAACAATAATGTTATCCTTCCCTACCTGGCTAATTACATCAGGGCTTAATTGCTGATTGCCTCTTCCAAACAAGTAACCCTGACCTCCGATAGGGGTAACAATGAGTTTGCTCTTTTTTTCTCTCATTTTTTCCAGCAGCCTTTTTTCACTTAGATCCTTTCCTATAAGTTTTTTTCTATAGACAAGATCTATCCCTAATAATGAATAATCTAAATTCAACTTTTCCATGATTGGTCTGGTAGTTGTGCCGGGGCCAATAATGTAGAAATAGTCATCCTTCATACTTTCTAGAACATCCAGAGCAATT
>JAYEHT010000153.1:0-12682 GCA_034659655.1 Candidatus Aerophobota bacterium
CCCTCCGGTAGCAAGAATCGAGGCTCCAAGGGTGATCTCCTCAATTGCCTTTTTATCAATTATACGGAAATCATTAACTCCCCATTCTCTCAAAACTTCTCGTACACTCATCTACCTCCTCCTACTTGATCGTACAGGAAAGTATTAGTCCAGAGGTTTATACAGGTATCGAGGGACTTTCCCCGAAGGAGCCTTATAGAAGCTACCTTAACGAATCTCCGAGTTGAGGAAAAAGAGAAAGACTTGCTGTTTGAGGAGCAAAGCGACGAGTTCAAGCTTTCCCCGAAACGAGGAGATGAGCAGAGTAATTCAAAGCGAATATACAGCGACGGAGGGGAAAAGTCCCGAGATTCACTTGAATATCTTCCCCTTTACTCTGATTCGAATCTTTTCACGCTTTCCGGGCATATAGGTAAATGGGATTTCCTCAACATCAATTACTTCAATCTTTTCTCTGGCTGCACCAGCAGCAACAGCATTATTCCTGGCTGTCTTGATGACCCGGTCAATTGCTCTCTCGCGATTTTCGATTTCCAGGTCGACAACTCCTTCTGCATACGCTCCAATCTCAGCAATTGTAGCACCAACTGCACCACCAACCTCAAAATGCTCCGGTCGAATTATCTCACTTGTTCCGGTAATATTCCTCATAGGAACAACCATTGCTCCACCACCAATGAAAATTGCTGGCACATCTCCGGCGCTTGTTTTCATATTATCAATTGCCTCTCCTAACCTTTTCTTGACCTTGACAAGAGCGTTTTGCACGAGCGCAGGAGAAAGAGAGTCAATCCGCGATGTATCCGTGCGATAATCTGTATCAAAAATATCAAGCTTCTCATCAAGGACGCCGGTAGCCACAGCAATATCATGCACAGTAAGGAGAGGCCCACCGAAGGCGCGGGCAAGCCGCACAAGGTTGTATCCGACGCTTTCTGGACCAAGACCACTAACTGTAACGCCATTATACTTAACAATTGTTCCACCGCCAAGAGCAATTGATAAAAGGTCAGGACAGCGGATATTTGTCTTCACACCACCAATATTGACCGTGATTGAGGATTCACGAGGAAACCCCTTAACAATGTAGGCAACATCGGTTGATGTCCCCCCGATATCAACAACTACCCCATCTTTAATTCCAGACAGATAGACTGCTCCACGGACACTTGCTGCAGGACCAGAGGCTACAGTGAAAATCGGGTATTCACTGGCATAATCTGCAGCCATCACACTCCCATCATTTTGCACAATAAAAAGATTAGCATTGATTCCGCGTTTGGTAATTGCTTCCTTGAGAGAGTTTACCGCCCGGCGCATCACAGGAATCACTGCGGCATTGAGAATTGTCGAGTTTTCCCGTTCCAGGATTGAAATCGTCGCAATGCGGTTAGAGAGAGTGAGCGAGACATTGCCGCCGAGAATATCCTGGACAATCTCTGCTGCTCGCTCCTCGTGCCTGGAGATAATCGGGGAGAAGACTCCGGTAATTGCCACCGAGTTAATTTTCCCTTTCATCTCTCTACAGGCTGAAGCAATTGCCTCCTCGTCCAGAGGAACAATATCTCTCCCATCGTACTCTGAGCCTCCTCTGACAATATGTACATTCTTCATCCCACCCAGAGCTTCTTTTAAGTCATCAGGCCACCCGGTAAGTGGTGGAATAGCTGTGGTTGCCGGTGCTCCCAACCGAAAGATGCCTACCTTACTCAGGTTGCGCCGCTCGATAATAGCATTCGTTGTATGAGTAGTCCCAAAGGAGACCATCCTGATCTTTGCTGGATCAATGGCACTCTCCTCCAGAATCTTATCCATTACAGCAACGATTCCACCAGTTACATCCTCGGTTGTCAAAGCTTTCGCCTTGGCAAGGACCCTCTCGCCCGAAACAAGAACTCCGTCAGTGAACGTTCCCCCAACATCGAATCCTATTCTGTAATCACCTTCCATACAATTCTCCTCACCATAATCCCTTCATCTCAGGATATTGATCAGGTAGTTTCCATTCTTTGATCTCAGAGATTGGAGGAGACTCATAGCCGTAGATCTTGCTATGACCCCAACCCAGGCTCTTACGGAGCTCAATCATAAACTCAGTATATTTAAGCGGAGCCAGAACAGCATCAATCACAGGAATCTTAAGTTCTTCCTGAAGTTCTTTGTAAAAGCCGAATTCAATAGTACAGCCAAGAATAATTACCTCAGCAAGTTTCTCCTGAATCGCCCGCTTTGCTGCCTTGCGTATTCTCCGAGCAGTCTCTGCCTTATCCTCCTGAAAGTCACACACCCCTAAACCAACTGACTCAAACGAGGCTAAACGACTGGCAAGACCGTACTTAACAACATTTTCGTGCATTTTGGGAATCCACTTATTGCGCCCGACAATAATTGAGAAACGATTTCCTAACCCAGCAGCAATCAACATGCTCGCCTCAGCTGGAGCAGCAACGACAATTCGATCGGTAATCTCCCTTGCTTCTCGAAGACCGGGGTCATAAAAACATCCAATTATCACAGCATCATAGCCCTCTTTTTCTGCTCTTTTAACCCGGTTTAAGGTATCGGCAAGGACCAGTGCCTCATAGTAATGGTATTCAAGATGTACCGGCCCTCGTTTGAGAGAGACTACATCCACCTGTGTATCCGCTCGTTTTGCCGTATTAATGAACTCTGCAATTGGCCGATCGAAAGGAGCCAATCCACCCGATGGATTAATCCAAAGAATACGACTTCTCATTTTCTTTTACCTCCTTGTCCACTCAGCAAGTGAATGGAATGATGGGATAATAAGTAAATGGGCAAATGAGATAATAGTTAAATGAGTGTTCGCATCTACTCATTTACTTATTTCCTTATAACTATTTTGTATAAAGATGGCATCTGACAGTATGCCCCTTACTTACTTCCGTCATAACCGGATCCTTCCGAGAGCAGATGTCCATTTTCTTAGGGCAACGCAGATGGAAACTACAGCCAGGAGGAACGTTTACTGGACTCGGAATCTCCCCCTTAGAGATTATCTTCTTAGGTTTAAGTGATTCTTCTTCATCGGAAATTACCGGAATAGAGGAGAGCAGCATTTGTGTATAAGGGTGGAGAGGGTTCTTAAAAAATTCGGAGGCTGTTGCAATCTCGCAGATTTTCCCAAGATACATAATGGCAACCCGGGAGGCTACATTCCTCATCAGGCTTAAATCGTGAGTAATAAAGAGGTAGGATAAATTGAACTCCTTTTGAAATTGAATCAACATACCAATAATCTTTGCCTGCACTGAGACATCGAGAGCCGATGTGGGCTCATCCAAAAGAATAAAGGAGGGATCTGTAGCTAAAGCCCTGGCAATGGCTACCATCTGCTTTTCTCCACCTCCAATCATCGAGGGGTATTTGTACATATAACTCACCGGTAGCTGAACCATTTCCAGGAGTTCTATAACTTTATCAATACGACTCTTGTGATTTTTACTAATATTATGTATCTTGAGCGGTAGCTCAAGGATTTGCTTAATACTCCTTGAGGGATTCAAAGAAGTACCAGGGTCTTGAAAGACAATCTGTATCTCCTTTTTCAGTGTATGAAGACGTTTTACGCTCTCCTGGCTGATATCTCTTCCCCGATATACAATCTTTCCTTTGGTAGGTTTATACATTCCAATTACCGTATAGGCTACCGTGCTCTTTCCTGAGCCAGATTCACCTACCAGGCCGAATGTCTCACCCTCCTCCACAGAAAAGCTAATTCCATCTACTGCTTTCACAATTCCCTGATAAGTAAAAAAATGCTTCTTGAGCTGCTCTATGGTTAATATGCTGTTTATCAAGGTAATCACCTATAATTCTGAAATAGAAAACAGGCAACTTCGTGGCCTTCGCCGACCTTAAAAAAGGGCGGCTTTTCATTCTTGCATATGGGCATTGCATCCTTACATCTTGGATGAAAGCGGCAGCCTTTCGGCGGATCGATATATTCAGGGATACGACCATCAATTCCTTCTCCTATCCCCCCGCCAGTTAATTTGGGAGTAGCGGCTAATAGCCCCTGAGAATACGGGTGCAATGGATGAGCAAAAAGGTCCTCTGTTCTCGCCATCTCTACCATAAAGCCGGCGTACATAACATAGAGTCTATCTGTCATACCCCTCACTGCTCCTAAGGCATGGCTAATTAAAATAACTGAGGTATCCCGTTTCTCTACCAACTCTCCTAATAGCCGCAGGATTTGGTCTCTTATGGTTACATCGAGAGAGGTCCCGGGCTCATCAGCAATAAGCAGCTCATTGGTACTCACCAGAGCCATAGAGATGCAAACTCTCTGACGCATACCTCCGGAGAGTTGGACGGGATAGTTTTGAAGCACTCTTTCCGGGTCCGGTAGTGAAACCTCCTTTAATACCTTTATTGCACGTGTTCTAACATTCTCTTTTGCTCTGTTCTCTCCTGAGCTTTCTGTAAATCTAACAGCATCCTGGAGTTGAGTGCCTATTGTAAAAACCGGATTGAGGGCAGCTGTGGGATCCTGAAATATTATGGAGATTCCCTTTCTTCTAATTTGCTGGAGCTCTGCCTGTCTCGCCTTCAGGATATCCTTACCCTTAAATAAGATTTCTCCTTTGGGAATCATTGCTGGTGGCATAGGAAGTAGTCTCATTACGGCTTTCATCGTGGTTGTCTTCCCACAACCCATCTCTCCAACTAAACCTACTTTCTCCCCGGGCTGCACGGTAAAATTTACCCCATCAAGCACCTTAAGTATCCCTCCAAAGACTTTAAACCAGACATGCAAATCTTTAATCTCCAGTAATGGTTCAGACATAAAATTTATCCCCCTTCCGCCCCGAGAGTATCACGAATTCCATCTCCCAAAAGATTAAAACCTAATACAATCAACACAATGGCAAAGGCGGGAAATATTGATATCCACCATTGCTCGGGTAGATATTTTGAGCCGTCGGCAACCATACTTCCCAAATCAGGAGTGGGAGGCTGGGCACCAAGTCCTACAAAACTTAAACTCGACCCGATTAAAATTATCCAGGCCATATCCAGGCTCATTTTAGTTAAAATAGGGGCTATACAGTTGGGGAGAATTTCCCTGAATAGTATATGCGTTCTGCTTGCCCCGGTCACCTCTGCTGCCTGAACGAAAAACTCGCTCTTAAGGGAAGAGGCAATTCCATACACCATTCTTGTATACCAGGGCCACCACGCTATAGAAATCGCCAGCATCGCATGGAATATACCTGGAGTTAAAACCGAACAGACTGCCAGAGCTAATATTAGAGGTGGAAGAGCAATAAAAACATCGGTGATTCGCATAATCACTGTATCCAACCATCTGCCTCTATAGTATCCAGCGATTAATCCCATAATCACACCTGCAGGAACAATCAACGCTAAGACAGTGGCTCCCATCATCAAGGAGAACCTGCAGCCAAAGAAGACACGGGTTAAAATATCCCGACCAAACACATCCGTTCCGCATAAATGGGTTAAACTTGGTGGTTGACTTGCCTCATAAAAGTTTATAAATTTACCGGCTGACTCAGGATACGGAGAGACATAAGGGGAAAACAGAGCAACAAACAAGATGATACAGACCACTACCAGCCCTATAATAGAAAGGGGATTACGTGAAAATTTATACCAACCTCTTCGAACATCTTCCCATTTTTTTGACAGAGTCTGCTTTCTAATAGATTCTCTTTGCATCTTATTGAGCCCTTTCTACTCCCAGGCGAATCCTGGGATCGAGATAGCCAACAATCAAATCCACAATGATATTAACGATTATGAAAATTAACCCGAACACGAGTATCACAGCTATCATAGCGTTGAGATCTTTTTGCAGCATCGCATTCATTCCATAGCGTGAGAGCCCGGGCCAGTTAAAGATTAACTCAATTAAAAAGGCGTTACCTAAAATAGCGGCGAAGTCCAACCCGTATATAGAGATAGTTGGAATAAACGACGGTTTTAAAAGATACTTAAACATAATAGTCCGTTCAGGTATGCCGCACGACCGCTCACTTGCAACATAATCTTTTTTTGCATTATCAACTAAGGACGACCGAGTAATCCTTGCCTCCTGAGACAGGGGTCCCAGAGCTAAACTAATCGCTGGTAATAAAAGGTGCTTTAAGGCATCAAAAAATGCAGCAAAATGACCTGTGATTAATGCATCAAGCGTAACCATTCCTGTTATAGAAGGAGGAGGTCCTACACCTGGGGTAAGTCTACCCATCGTAGGAAAGAGGGCAAGAAGATAGCCAAAAATTAACACAAAAAAAATGGCCCATACGAAAGAGGGAGTAATAATTCCTATGTAGGAGATCATCCGCACCAGATTATCCACCCACGTATTACTGTACCAACCAGAGATAGTACCAAGTATGATTCCTATAATCCCCATGAAAATTCCAGCATAGAGAGCAAGTTCCAGACTCGCCGGAAAAAATTCCTTAATATCATTGGCAACACTGCGTCGAGTAACCAGAGACATCCCTAAATCACCATGTAGAGCATCATTAACCCAGTAATAGTATTGGACATAAAGGGGCTCATTAAGATGCATCTCTTCTCTAAGTCTTTCCACGGCCCACTCGGGAGCTCTTGCTCCTAAAGCCATTCGTGCTGGGTGACCCGGCATCACACGAGCGATAGTAAATATAAGTATGGAGAGCCCCACCAGGACAAAGACAGAGTACACTAACCGTTTTGCTAGAAACTTTATACCTCTCATATTTGAGCAGGGAGGAGTTCATCTAAACTCCCCCCTTTGATCTCCTTTTATTTCAACAGTTCGGTCCGTTTATCTGAATATACTTTAATGAAACGTCCAGCAAAATTGTAACCCATAATTGGGATAGCCTCTCCCCGAGCTGCAGGCCAGTCTGTGTAAGCTGCCTGATAGGCGTGTTTCTCCAACTGATCGAATAAAAAGAGAGAGGGACAGAGGTCTATAATGTAGCGCTGTATCTTACCATACTTGGCGAATCTTTCCTCTCGATCAACAGTCTTAAGGGCATCCTCAATCATCGCATCAAACTTCGGGTCGAGCAACCATTCGTTCTGCTCCCATGTGGCAACTGACTTAGACCCGTATCGCGACGCAAGTAGAGATCCTGCCTCTGGATAGTGAGGAGCAACAAAGACTCCCGCGATGTTTGGACTTGTCTCTTCTGTTGCCATTTCCTCTATTATTGACCCCCAGGGAGTCTTTACTATCTCAACCTCTATTCCGATATCAGCCATGGTAGACATAAATAAAAGCGCTACCTTCTCATTGTCAGCTGGAATGGAAACCCAGTCAACGACGACAGGATACTTATCTAATTGACCGTAGTATTTAGACTGTTTTAGCTCTGCCATTGCTTTATCCAGATTCCTGTGGTACTGGAATACGGTGGGGTCAGCGCCAGGAATTGTCTGATTAACCGGACCCCTTGCCTGAACGGAACCAACGTATATCTTATCCACTACGGTCTTGTAATCCATAGCCCAGGCCATAGCCTTCCGGAAGTGGATGTCGTCGGTTGGGGGCTTCTTGGTATGCATCATATAATAGTGTTCGCTTCCCGAGAAAAATCCTCCAATCTCTACACCTTCGATCTTCTCCAATGCCTTGAGTGATTCAACTGGTTGCCATTGGTCTGCAATTTCAAGTTCCCTACGGGACATCATTGTCCTGACTGTTACTGGCTCACAGGTCCCGATCATCTTATACTCATCAGGAGCATTCAAGTTGATGGGTTGCCAGTAATTCGGGTTCTGAACCATAAGCAAGTATTCTTCAAGTGGAAACTCCTTAACCACATAGGGTCCGGAGCCGGCATCATGAGTGAGAAGGTATTGCTTACCGTAATCACCCATATCACCATAGGGTCCGGGTCTCTTGATGTTCGCCATAACCAGGTCCTTATTTACAATGTAGAGCCTGAACAGAGTTGCTAGAAACGGTCCAAATGATTCCTTTAAATGGAAAGCTACAGTATATTTATCGGGCGCCTCGGTATTAGCAACTTTTCCAAATAAATAAGCATAACCTTCTCCAATAGTTGTTAATCTATCCATACTGAACTTGACATCCTCTGCTGTTAGCTCAGTGCCATCATGAAACTTAATTCCCGGACGCAGATGAAATGTCCAGGTTAGTCCATCAGCTGACGCTTTCCAACTCTTCGCAACATGAGGTTGAGGATTTCCTTTAACATCGGGATAGAGAAGAGTGTCGTAAAGATTAACAAAAGCAACTGAGCTTGAAAAATCAGAGCCCACCGCGGGGTCGATATACGTAGGCCAGGACCAGTTAGTTCTGAAGGGACGTTCAGCTGCTCCGGCGACTCCCAAACTTAATATTCCACCTATACATAAACTAATCAACAAAATCTTCATTATCTTACTCATCACACCCTCCTTATAAATGAGCTATTTTATCTCCAGTAGTGACTCTTCTCTACATACAATCACTTCCTTTCTTAAGTATATTTTAAGCCAAAGATTAATGACCAAGTTTCTGGGCAAGCTTTTCAAGGTCCGGCTCAGTTATTTTCCCCTCGTCCATAAACTGTTTCCCATCCAACCATACCGAGGTATTTAAGCATATTCCATCGGTATGCGAGGCTGCAGGTATCCCATCTGGAGCAACCAATATAGCGCCAATATTACCAATGCCCCACTCAGTAGCTCCCCAAACACGTTCATCCTCTACGATATCACCTGTAAGTTTAGCTCCCGGGTTAAAGCCCCAACTAGCATGAGCTAATCTGAACATACCTGGATCGTTAAAGCTATTCAGCCACACTTCAAATTCCCGAGCTTGATTTCCTCCCTCAATCCTGGCAACCTTGCCCTTCTCAATCGTCAAGCGAACTGACTCTTCAAGCTTACCACATGGTGGCACAAGCGAACCATCAAAAACGAGAGTTCCATTGATAGACTCCAAATCAGGTGTCCATGCAATTTGACCTGCCAGCATATGCGAACCTGGCTGATCGGCGTATCCCTTCGCTAAAGTATAGAGATGATTCGGATCAGAAGAATTATCGAACTCGAGCTCCTCCCCGGCGGGAGTAGTCATACGCATATGTTTAGCACTCATAGTCATCTCTCGAACCCTCTCCAGGAGCTTTCCCAAAACTGGATAGTTAACTCGGCCGATACACCGCACCATCAGGTCAACATTCATTCCCACAGCATTCAAATATCGGAGTTTCTTGTTCTCCTTCACAGCAATATCATACGGTGTTGAGTAAAGCAGCCACTGATTATTAAATTCCACCCAGGCATCTGCCTCTTTCAATACTGCCGTGAGTGCTTCCACAGGCAGCATAGGGTCTGCAGCTTTCCCCACCCCCAGAGGTGATGCCAACCAGATCACCATAGGTTTTGCACCAACAGCAAATGCAGCACTGGCAGTGGCATCTACAACTCGAGAGTCACTTTCTGTATCCGCTGTGATAACAAAAGTCTCTCCTGGTTTTAACTTAAAAAGCTCCCTCACAAGCACACTACTGGCTTTACCTACTTCATATTGATAAAGAAACATTTCAACCTCCCTTCCTGACCTTATCTTCAACTTTTACCTTACCAAAAATCTAATTTTGCTTTTAGTTATTAGCATATTTTTTTTCTTTTTGTCAAAAATGCGCATTAAATCTCCGGTAGATATTCTCATCAATCTCATAGTGATAATTTTTCTTCATAGACAATTATTTCCCCTTATTTATTACTAAAAGTCCCGGGATAATTGAATACCATAACTCCTGGACCAACCAGCGCATTAAGTAATAAAGATTTCCCTCATTGCTATAAACTTTATACCTCTCATATTTGAGCACACAGGGAGGAGTTCATCTAAACTCCTCCCTGTTATCTCCTTTACCCCGTTAGATAGCAAGCATCTAATGGGGTTTACTTCACCAGTTCGGCTCGTTTATGTGGATATACTCTAATGAAACGCCCGGCAAAGTTATAGCCCATAACCGGGATAACCTCTCCTTCAGCTGCAGGCCAGTCTACATAAGATTCTTGATAAGGATGTTTTTCTATCTGGTCAAATAAGAAGAGAGTGGGGCAGAGATTCGTAATGTAATGCTGTATCTTGCCATATTTAGCAAATCTTTTTTCTCTATCAATAGTCGCAATGGAATCACCAATCATTGCATCAAGCTTTGAGTCGAGCAACCATTCATTCTGTTCCCAGGTAGCAGCTGAGTCAGATTTATATCGCGACTCAAGCAGAGACGCGGCCTCTGGATAGTGGGCAGAATCAAATATTGTGACGATATTTGGGCTTGTTTCCTGGGTTCCACATTCCTCTATCATTGACATCCAGGGAGTCTTCACTACCTCAACCTCTATTCCGATATCGGCCATGTTAGACATAAACAAGAGCGCTACCTTCTCCTCATCAGGCACCTCAGCGCACCAGTGGACTGTGACAGGATACTTATCTAATTGACTGTAGTATTTGGACTTTTTTAGCTCTGCTCTGGCTTTATCCAGATCCCGGTGGTACTGGAATACTGTAGGGTCGGCGCCAGGCAGTGTCTGAGGAACCGGGCCCTTTGACTGAATGCAGCCAGGGAATAACTTATCAACTACAATCTCGTAATCCATAGCCCAGGCCATAGCTTTTCGGAAGTGAATATCATCGGTTGGAGGTTTCTTGGTATGTATCATATAATAGAATTCGGTTCCCGGGAAAAATCCTGCAATATCTACACCTTCAATCTTATCCAGGGCTACGAGTGACTCAAGTGATTGCCACTGGTCTGCGAGCTCAAGCTCTCTACGTGATACCATTGTCCTAACTGTTACTGCTTCTGTTGTTCCAATCATCTTATACTCATCGGGAGCATTCGGGTTGATGGATTGCCAGTAATCTGGATTTATAACCATAAGTAAGTGTTCTTCAAGTGGAAACTCTTTCACCATATAGGGTCCAGAGCCGGCATCATGAGTAAGAAGGTATTGCTTACCGTAATCACCCATATCACCATATGGTCCGGGTTTCTTGATATTCGCCATAACCAGACCCTTATTTACAATGTAAAGCCTGTATAGAGTTGTGATAAATGGTCCAAATGGTTCCTTAAAATGGAAAACTACAGTGTATTTATCGGGTACATCGATATTAACAATCTTCCCCACAAATAAGAAACCATAACCCTCCCCAATAGTTGTTAATCTCTCCATACTAAACTTAACATCCTCTGCCGTTAGCTCACTCCCATCATGAAATTTAATCCCTGAACGCAGATGAAAAGTCCAGGTTAGTCCATCAGATGTTGTTTCCCAACTCTTGGCAACATGAGGTTGAGGGTCTCCTTTAGCATCGGGATAAACAAGGGTATCGTAGAGATTAACTAAAGCAACCGAACTTGAAAAATCAGAGCCTACCGCCGGGTCGATATATGTAGGCCAGGCCCATGTAGACCTGAGGGGCCGTTCAGCTGCTCCGGCGACTCCCAAACTCAATATCCCCCCCATACATAAACTAATCAACAAAATCTTCCTTATCTTACTCATCATATCCTCCTTATAAATGAGCTATTTTATTCAGTGGCAGTTCGCTCTCCTTTATATACGCATCACTTCCTTTCTTAGATATATTTTACTCCAACGAATATTCAACCTCTTTTCGAACGCTCCCTCGTCCTTAATTGTTCCAAAGATCTTACTCCTTCCCGCTTAATTCTTTGAAGATGTGCTGAATTATATCTACCGCTTTTTCCATATCTACTACGGCTATATTCTCCTCTTTAGTATGTTCCCCTTTGGCTCCCATCCCTATAACTACTGTCTCAATACCTTTCTCATTATAGTTGGAAGCATCGGTTCCCCCGCAGATAACCCGGACGCTCGGTTTTAAGCCCACGCTACTCACTGCTCTTCTGGCAACCTTTACTACTTCGGCATCTTCTGAAATGCGAGAAGCTTTTATGCTCAGTTCCATTTTAACCTCTGCCTTGGCTCCTATAGACTTAGCCGCGGTGAGAAACACTTCTTTAATTAAGTTGCTCTGGCGAAGACACTTCTCATGAGATTGGCTTCGACATTCGATCTTGACTTCTGTTTTCTCTGGAACAGCATTGAGCACTTGACCACCTTTGATGATTCCAACATTTACGGTTGTCTCCTTATCAATCCAACCTTCTTTCAACATTGAAATTGCATACGATGCAGCTTTAATTGATGATATACCTTTTTCCGGTTCCATCCCGGCATGAGCCGCCTTTCCTGTAACATCAACATCAATACTCATATAGGATGGTCCACCAATGACAATATCCTTTAGAGTATCCATATCAATCAAGAACCCGGTCTTTGATTTAAGTAAAGATACATCAATGTTTTTAGAGCCGCGGAGTCCAACCTCTTCTTCTCTTGAAACTACAATCTCCAGAGGGGGATATTGCTCAGCGGTTCTAATCGCCTCAAAGAGTTCTGCAATACCAGCCTTATCGTCTGCACCTAAAATGGTCTCCCCTTTGGAACGGATTATCCCGTCTTTTAAAACAGGCTCAATATTTTTGCCCGGTTTAACTGTATCGGCATGAACGCCAAAGAGAACGGGTTCTCGGCGAGTGGTATTTTTAGCAGGAATCTTTACTATGAGGTTACCGTAATTATCAGTGGTACATTCTGCTTTAAGCTCCTTTGTGAAAAGTTCTTTGAGATA
>JAYEHT010000154.1:0-2458 GCA_034659655.1 Candidatus Aerophobota bacterium
TTTAGGGGGGGCGTTCACGGGAGAACGCGTAATTTCTCTTTTATTTCTCCTGAAACTCCCTCTAAGTATAAGTTTACTTTCAATTTTAACCAGTGGCGTGTGGTGTTACGGTGTCGGTAGAATGTCCTATTAACTGTTGAATAAGAATGTCATATTGAGAAAGAGCTTTTTAAATTAGATTTTATACGGGAACTCCTGAATGAATTTTCCCTGATAAAAAGCCCTAATACACTTTTCAGGGAGAATATGCAGGGTTATTTTGGCCTTGTTCCAGCTAAAACGATAAATTTGATTGGTGATCTGATAGACTCTTCCCCGGTAGTTGAAGGTGTTGTCCTTTTTGATTATTCTTGTATCTTTAAAGCAGAATACATCATCCAAATTCATTCCTTTGGGTAAGGGTTTAAAGGAGCAGGGATGATGCCTATCAGAAGGTCTTAAGCCCGTAATGGAGTGGATGTGTTTTTTATTGTACCACTCCCTCCACTCATTTAGAATCCCATTGGCTTCGAATAGGTCTTTGACATCTTTCAGGGGATAGCGCAATCTGTCCTGCATGAAAGCAAACAAGCGTTCTATCTTTCCCTTGCATTGAGGTTGAAAGGGCTCATGGTGAATTAAAAGGATTCCCAGCTCCAAGAGTGCACGGTTAATCTGAGTTTGGATTTTCTCCAGATCGGATCTATACTCAAAATGCATAGAGAAGCCTTTTCTTATGAACTTGAACATGGAGGCATTATCAGTATAAAGAGCCTGGAAGACTCCATATCTCTCAACCACCTCTCTTATCACATATAAGTTATTCCATGAGGTATCAGAGGTAAATATTCTTGCTGCCAAAAGCTCTCTTGAATAATCATCCTCCATGGCTATAAGATAAGTTCTTTTACCTAATGCTGGCAGCCAGAGATGTTCTGATGTATCCATCTGGACAAGCTCTCCAAATGATTTTCTCTCAAACCTCTTTCTTGCCCTTCTTTTCTTTCTTTGGGGATGATATCTTCCACTTTCCATGAGAATAGACCTTATAGTTGAAGGGGAAAGGGACCTTCCCGAAGTTTCCTCTAAAACATCAGACAGATGGCAGTTGTTTATCTCAGGGTAGCTATCAAAGATCTCAATTACCTTTTCTCTTTCCTCCTCGGATAATCTATTCCAGGAAGGATGGTCTCTTTTATGCAAGAGAGAGTCTGGATTCATTCCGGCCTGGATCAGACGATGGAAAAGTCTGTGGGTATGACGGTAGGAGAGCTTAAGCTTCTTGCTTGCCTCACTCAAGGTCAAAAGACCTTCTTTGACCAAGCCGAAAGTCCTGTATCTTTCCAGAACCTTGGGGGAGTAAATGTTCCGGTTTTTTCTCACTTGTCCTCCTTTAAGTCTTTTAATCTTTTTAAAAGGTTAGCTAAAGATTCCTCATTCTCTTTTTCATCTCTTTCTGGATGAAAGGTAAGATAAGCAGCCTTAGCTGCCATAAGCTCCCGGATAAGCTGTTTTTCCTTACCAGGGTAACGGTGTAGATAGTCCTTAATTTTAGGATTTTTCCCCTGGTGAAACTCATCGAGAAATTCAGTTAATACTCTTTCAATGCTTGGATTATTTGATTTGGCCATCTTAATAAATTTCCCCCTTGTAAGAATTTACTTACTTTACTGTTTGCCCTACGAAAACATCTCTCGGCAGCAAGTTTAGATTGACCGGTTATTCTAATTATCCTGCGATAAGGCAGACACTCTATCATCCGAAGCCTGTATACTATTTTTTCCTCTCGGGGTAGATGCTGTATAAACTCATAGAGCTTTTCCTTAAGTTCCTTTATTTCTAACTCTTCAAGAGGAGTGGCAATATTCTCATCCTTTAGACAGTTCTGGGGTAAGCTATTTAAGGATATGGTCTTAAGCTTGTTTTTTCTCCTCTTTTCATAGATTAAGTTTAAGGCTATCCTGCATAGCCAGAAGAAAAAGGTAGAGTTTGCCTGAAATTTTTTAATGTTTTGCCAGGCTTGAAGAAAGGTCTCCTGGACGATATCTTCTTTACCCTCTTCCAGTTTACAATATTTGGTGGTCAAGGCAAAGAGTTTATCCCAGTATTTATCTACCAACTTATCAAAAGCCGTACTGTTCCCTAATTGAGCAAGTTTTATTAGCTGAGAGTCTTTGATCATTTTATCCTCCTTTTTTGCTTACCCTAATATATAGATGCAAAAAGGGGTGAAAAGCGGACATTTTCTCTTAAGAGTAGCATTATTTCTAAAGCAAAGCGATTTGGGTAAGTACAAAAAAGAGAAGATAAACTTAAAGTTAACTAATTAAATCTTTAAGGTAGGACATTCTAGCCTGATAGTTATATATGACATTCTATTGACACAATAACATTTGCCACAATTTTGACTTGAAGTCTTTTTAAAAATATGTATAATAAAAAAGGAGAAGGTTTGAAACGAGTGTAAAGATAAGGCTAT
>JAYEHT010000155.1:0-2450 GCA_034659655.1 Candidatus Aerophobota bacterium
GGCAGAGCAGGTCGCAGAGCTCCTCAAACAGCAAGTCTTTCTCCTTTTCCTCAACTCGGAGATTCCTGTCTGCGTCGCCACGCGACAGGCAGGCGTTAAGGTAGGGAACGGTCGCGACCGTTCCCTACTATAAGGCTCCTTCGGGGAAAGTCCCTCGATACCTATATAAATCCCTGAACTAATACTTTCTTATAATGATCAAGAGCACTGAAATCTTTCCGTACCGAACCGACAAATCCCGGGTCAATCTCAGCTGAAACTATGCCTCGTCCACCATCTTTCGATATAAAAAAGTTTGGCGAAGTTAACCAGAAATTAATGGATGAAGTTGTAGATATTGTTGATGAGGAGACCTAAAGAGATGCCAGGGCTTCCTGATAGGTTCCATAGATCTTGTTAGCAGCTTTTTGAAGCTCACCTTTTTCCTTCTCGGTTAAGAAGGGTTCCAAGGTTGGGCCAATGCTTTTCCCCACCATATAGGGAATACCCACCATCACCGGCTCCGGTATCTGAGGACTCTGGTAGGGAGTAGCTACCGACAGTATTCTGTTGTCATCCAGAGCTATAGATCGGAGAATATCTCTAAAGGAGACTGCTGGGCCCTGTCGGGTACCTCCGGATACCTGAATGATCATTCTGGAGATCTCCTTTACCGATTCTTTTACCCTTTCTTTATCCAGTATTTTCTGGGTGCGCTTCAGATACTCCTCCAGAGGTTTGCCCTCTATTTTTACTGTTGACCAGAGAAAGGCGGCATTCGCTCCGTGCTCACCTCCTACAAAACCCCTCACAGCAGTAATAGGAACATTTAGCTGTTTGGAGAGCTCGGAGCGGAATCTCTGACTTTCCAGGTTTGTCCCCGTGCTGATAACCCAATCGGCTCCCGAGAGTTTCTTAAAGAGGGTTGCCATAGCATCTACCGGGTTGGTGACAATGACAAATTTAGCTTCAGGATTCCTGGGACCTAAAGCTTCTGCTATTTCTTTTATCATCCTGGCATTCACCGCCGTCAGCTGTGTTCTATCCTTCATTTCCGGGGTACGAGGAAAACCTGCGGTTACCAAAACCATATCAGCTCCCTCAACAGCTTCATCCTGACCATAGGCAGAGATTTTCATGGGAACTCTGGTGCTGGCTATGGTATGTCGAATCTCCTCTGCTACCACCTCTGCCAGACGAGGAGTCACATCAACCAGAGTTAGCTTCTTTATCCAGAATTCATGAGCCAGGGCAAGAAGAGTCATTCTCCCTACCCTTCCCGTACCTACTACCGCTAAATACATAAAAACACCTCTTCATTTCTCTGATTATACGTTACCTCATTCCTTTTTCTTAAGAGCTATAATAATCTTTTCCGGAGTAATGGGCAGACTGGTAAAGCGAACTCCCGTAGCATCATAAACAGCATTGGCAATTGCTGCTGCCGTGGGAGTCATAGAAGGCTCCCCTATTCCCTTAGCTCCAAAGGGACCCAAGCCCGTTTCCGATTCCAGGATTACTGTTTTAACCTCAGGAATATCTAAAGAGGTAGGAATTAAATATTGGGCTAAGTTTTGAGCTTGAATTACTCCTCTTTCTGTCTTTATATCCTCCAAAAGGGCGTATCCCATACCCATAATGGCGCCCCCTTCCATTTGACCTTCCAGACTATTTCTATTGATGACTTTACCCACATCATAAGAAGATACAAGCTGGGTAACCTTTACTTTTCCCGTCTCCTCATCCACTTCTACCTCCGCCGCCTGGGTGCCAAAGGTAAAATCGGGAAATACTCTTTTATACTGTTCCATTTCAGAATTTAGAGCTTCAGAAAAAGGAGCATTAAACATAGCAAAGCTATTTCGACGAATACCATCAGCAGCCATCTCCTTAACTACATCTACCAGAAATATTTTTTGTTTACCTTTTTTTACCACCACTTTTTTATCTACCAGATCAAGCTCCTCCCTGGAGATATTAAGCATTTGAGATGCTTTATTTAAAATTATCTCCTTTAAATTTATAGAAGCTTTAAGAACAGCATTACCGGACATATAAAGCTGTCTTGTAGCAGTAGTAGTTCCCGCTAAGGGGGTTAAGGAAGAATCGGTAATATGAATGGAGATATCCTTGCCGGGTATTCCCAGAGTTTCAGAAGCAATCTGCACTAAAGAAGAGCCCTGTCCTCCCCCTAAATCCGGAACCCCGGTTCTGATTACTAAACTTGCATCCATCTCTATTCCAACCCAGGCACGAGAGGAATCGTGAAGCATTGTTAATCGTCCATAGCTTTGCATCCCGGAGGCAAAACCTCGACCAATTCTCTTCCCTTTCTTACTTTTCCTCGGTCCTCCTAAAGCTTTCCAGGCTCTTGAGGATGTCTCTGGCAGAGCAACCTCACTTTTTATGAGCTGACCAGCAGGTAATCTCTTCTCTCTTTTTATATAATTTACCTCTCTAATTTTGAGAGG
>JAYEHT010000156.1:0-12507 GCA_034659655.1 Candidatus Aerophobota bacterium
GAAATGAGATTTATTTTAAGAAGAAAACCTTACAATCTAACAAAAAAGGAAGTAGAAGAGAAAATGCGAAGAAAGCTACCTGAACCAATAAATAAACACTATGTCTTTGTAAATGATGAAAAGTATCCACCTAAACAGGTCCTTAACGAAGTATTAGGACTAAACAGGCTTGACTTCACAACAATGGATACACGCAACATCTTTAAAAGATTAGGCTTTGAATTTGGGCAATTATTTTAGAGAGGATAATATTCTCTTTTAAAGAAAATCTCTTTAAAATTAAGCAATTATAAAGCGATAGGGGAGGCGGAAAAACAAGAGGTTTAAAGGCAAACTATAGTAGAGAGTAAAGGAGTGAAATAAACGGAAACAAAAATTTGCCCTAAATGTAAAAGTCAGATATCTAAAGATGCTCGAAGATGTCCTCACTGTGGAGCTGAGTTAGGTTTCAGTGGTTTTATAAGCTCTTTACAGCCCTCCTTAACAGGATGCGGCTGTCTGTTGCTAATTCTCGGATTTTTCGGATTCATAATTCTCATTTTAATAATATAGGAAAAGGGGGATTAGGTGAAATTTAGAACATATTGTTTTTGGTTCTTTATCTTTGTTCTGCTCTTTATAGCGTTCTCAATTATTATACATGATAGCATGATAAATCATAAAGATACAGAATCAGATTATATAGTTGATAGGCCAAAACCTGCCTCAGTTGACTTATGGGCAAAGGTTGAGTTCGATGGGGTTCAGTTTATTATCTCAAATAATAATAGGTACGATTGGACGCAGGTGGAGATGGAAGTTAACTCAGGCTTGTTCAAAGGAGGCTATATACTTAGGACACCAATTTTGAAAGCTGGGCATGAGTATACAGTAGGAGCTTTACAATTTGCTAAGAGTGATGGAACACGCTTGAATCCTTGGAAGGTTAAGCCGATGAGGTTTTCAATCTCATGTAATACAGTGCATGGTGATGGCTCTTGGCATAAAGAATTTAAGTAAGGGAAGTTTAAGCCAAAGGAGAAATAAAGGGAGGAGATGAGATAAAGTGAAAAAACTTGCGATAACAACCTTAATAATTTTAGCGGTCTTAATAAACACAGCTATAGCCTTCCAAAACGAACCTGACGGCTTCAGGGGTCTAAAGTGGGGAGATCCACCAACAGAAGATATGGAATATTGGAAGACAGAGGCAGAAGAATTACGATATTACAGAATTGAAAACGACAAAAAGCGCATTGGGGATGTTGATTATATGATTAACTATGTTTTCTGTGGGCAACCAGAACAATTTGGGATGGTGACTTTGGATTTTAGAGGGGAAAATAACTATGCCCTTTTAGAGATGCTTGCCAAGGGGCTATGGGGAGAACCTACAAATGAAAAATTCTCAGAGGAAGTCCAAATATTAACCTGGGCTGACTCGAACACTTTGGTAGGCGTGGAGCTACACTTTTATTTGCCGGAAGAAAAAGGAACTCTGACTTTTTTTAACTTTGCGGTTCTTTTGGAACCCATAATGGGGAAACATAAAGATGCTGAATGACAGGAAGAAGCAGAAGCGGCTAAAGGAGGCTTTTAGGTAGCTGGTCAGTTCTTAAGTTGAAGAAGTTAAGGAAGAAGAACGAAATTGGGGTAGCGGAAGTAAATTTTGATTTCGCTTTCAATATACAAAGACGAAAGAATATGCTAAAATAACCCTAAAAATAGGGAGTTTACCGGGTAAAATTATGGCAAAAAAACAAAAGCGAAATTTTGCCGATACTATAAAGTATTTAAAAAAAGAAGAGTGGGATAAATTAAGAGGTAGCATTGATAACTACCGGGATAAACTTATAATCGGAATGCTATACGCTACGGGTATGAGAATTGGCGAACTTACAAAGTTAAAAATTGAGGATATAGATTTTAATGAACGATTCATAACTATACCAGCCAAAAATACTAAAACGAAAACAGGCAGAACGGTTTGGACCTCCCAGGAATTTTTAAGCGAGATAAGAGCATATCTAAAATTAACCAAAAAGAGAAAGGGCAAATTATTTAACCTGACTACTCGCAGAACACAACAGCTACTTAAAAATTACTCAGAGGAGGCAGGGGTTAAAGCCACGCCTCATACTTTGGGGCATAGTCATATCGTGCATGCCTTACTTAATAAGGTTCCTATAACAGCTATTCAAAAACAAGTTGGACATAAAAGGTTGACTACAACGCAAGTTTATTCTGATTTTGCTCCTGAGCAAGTTCGGGAAGCTTATGAGGGAAAAGGAAAGAATTGATGTTTATAAAAGGTGCTGGTTCTTATACAGAAGGATCAAGAAGGAAAAGTGGGATAAATTATATCAAATTTTTGTATGAATAGTTAGTTAGGAGTTGGGCAAATCTGCGGTACCCCTTATGGAACCTGCTACAGGGTTATCAAAAAAAGGGGGTCAATTCCTGAGTCTTGAAACCTGCTTCATCCTTGCAAAAAATTTCTTAGTTTCCCCTGTCCAAAAACGGTCGTTTTCTGATAAAACTCTCTCTTCCGATGGGATCTCACAATTTTTCAGATTTTAATCCTATTATGGAATTTCTTGGGCACCAGATTTTTTTCGTTAATTTTAGTGTGATTTTCGTACTTAGTTAACAATTCAAATACCTTAGTGAATTTTATGGCCTTTAAAATTCGGACATTGACAAAAACCCATGTTCTAAATTGTATAAAAGAATCTTTCTGGCGAACTCAGCATTTGTCTCCTTCTTCAGCTTGTAATAAGATTTTGGAGGAATATTTATATGAGGAAGCCTTCTTTCGTGGGGATTAAATATACCCTATGTTTTTACTCTCATTTTAGAGCGTTTTCTCATAACTATCCAGACTTCTCTTACTTTTTTGAAGTAATTAAATCTTCTCCATTTTTTTGGTTCAATGTGTGCAGTATCATTATAACCAAACGAACCAGTAATTTGACATTTAATAACAAAGGAGTTAATATAGTAATAATCACCTTAAACTGGTAATGGAAAAGGAAGTAGAATGAGGATAGTCCCCCAGACGAAAAAGCTAACAGAATCTACCACCTAGAATTACCTCAAGTAAAGGCTTTAAAAATCATTTCTATAAAAATCAATAAGCGGTAATTTAAAGCTCCTGTTAGGCGAGCAGAAGTTATATCGTGTCAAATCATTTAACTATTGGACTCTAAAAAAATATGAGGAGTTTGTTAAGGAAGAAGAGTATGAATAAGCGGAGAAGTAAATCCTATTAGATAGAGAAGCTTATATAATAGAGTAAATGGGGGCCGGTGGGATGGTTTAAATAAAAAGGGGAAGTTTAGATTTTTCGATCTCCTCCTAGGAGACTGGTGATAAAGTAGTTTTTTGTAGAGGTTTCATTTATGAAACCCGCTTTGTTAAGGAGTCCGATAAATCGGATCGCTACAATATTGGGGTTTTTCACCAGTCTCCTAGAGGGGATGAAGTTATTCTGGAAGAAGCTCTTTCCTTTGTGGAAAGAGGCAATTTTTCTCAAAAAAGTTGTATAGACAAAAAAAGTGTTAATAAATAGCAATGAGGTTAGATGAAAGAAAAGATAGAAATAAAGGATTGAAAGGGAGGTGATGAGGGTAGGCAGGTCCAATCTATCTTTGGAAAAAGAAAGCCTCCCAAAAAAAGAAGTGTTGAAAGATTATTTTCTCTTTTTTGGGGTTTTCAGGAAAGAATGCACTGTATCTTATAGAAGGGAGGATAACTATGAGGTTGAGAACAAGAACGTTAGGAAGTCTTAGCTTGTTTCTAATTTTAATCGTTATCTGTTTCTTTGGTTTATCTCGGATAAGCTATGCCACTGAGCAGGTTTCTATCCCTACTGCTGAATTGCCGCTGGTAGTTACTCCTTGTGGGCAGAGCCCGGGAGCTCTAATGATCGACGTTTTATGTAAACGTATAAAGCTACCATGTAGCAGAGTTGATATGCTCACAGCAGAAGACCTTAAATCTAAGGCTGACCAGGGAAAGGGTTATAAAACCTTAATCATAATAACGGGCACCAGCTTGAAGGGTATGGGAGCAGCAGGAGTCGATATAGACGTTGAGTTATCGAGGATAAAAGCTATTATCCAGGAGGCCAAAAAGGAAAACATCTTGATAATCGGTGCTCACATTGAGGGTATGGCAAGAAGAGTTGATGAAATGGATGCTGCATCTATAGACACAGTTATCCCTGAATCAGATGTTATAATTGTAAGAGCTGACAGCAATGAAGATGGATATTTTACAAAATTATCTAAAGAGCATAGCATTCCACTACTTACGGCTCAAGAAACTTTAGACGTTTCTAGTCTCTTGAAAGAATTGTTTCATATAGAGGAAGGAGGTTCTGCTTCGTAAAGGAGGTACAATCAGTCGTAATAGTTTTCCTTAGCTAGGTACGTTCAGTTAGTAAATCGGATATGAAGGAAGAAAGACGGAACTTTAGCTAAAAAGGAAGCTAAAATGTTTCTTCATGCTGGGATGGTCTTGACTGTGATAGCTGCAACTTTTGCAGTGGCCAGATTGCTAAAGTTAACTATTGAGCTGTCCATGTTTGTAGCGGTAATTGCAGGAGCCCTGGCTCATGGGGCAGGTATTCCTGTTCGGCACATTGTGGAAGGTGCATTTACTTATTACGATGTTTGTTTGATCTTTATCACAGCTACGTTCTTTATGAATCTTCTTAAGGAAGCCGGAGGAGTAACTTATATAATAAGAAGTATTATCACAAGTTTTCATAAACACCGTTTAATTTGCCTTTTATTGCTTACATTTGTTCTCTTGATTCCTGGAGCGTTAACTGGAGCAGGAGCTGTAACAGTTTTGATTGTTGGGACACTGGTGGGGACTGTGCTTATTTATATGGGTATCTCGAAGACCAGAACTGTCGCAATAGTATTTCTTTGTGCTGCTATGAGTGCAGGGGCTCCGCCGATCAACCTTTGGGCTATGATGACGGCTGCTGGATCAAATATGCCCTACGTTGGATTCATGAAGCCATTGCTTGTTCTAACAGTTAGCGGAGCTCTTCTTTCTATGTTCATCCTGGGATGGAAGGGGACACCGGTTGATTTGGAAAAAGCACTGAAGGAATTGCCCACACCACCTAAGAAAATGAACTGGCTTAGAGTGGGGCTACCTTTTGCTGTCTTTCTTGTTTTGGTGATAGCAGGTAGGATTTGGCCCTTTCATATGCCGATCCTGGGATTACCTTTAATGTTTCTCATTTCAGCTATAACTGTGATTTTACTCAGTCCGAGGAAACTTTCCATTTTGAAGATTGCAGGTGATACTATGCATCAGCTCATCCCTTTGGTTGGGATAATGGTTGTTGTAGGTATTCTTATACAAATTATGGCGCTTAGTGGAGCTCGAGGTCTTATCTCTCTTGGAATAGTTATTCTTCCACTCTGGGTATTATATTCCACGCTCTTTCTTATCCTGCCATGGTCTGAGGGACTCGTCCAATATGCCGTTGCACCACTACTTGGTGTTCCTCTTATATTCCTTTTCAATATGAAAGGATTAAGTCCTATTATTGTACTTTCAGGAATGACAGTTATGTGGCCTCTTGGTGATTGTCTTCCGCCTACTGCTGTTGTGGGAAGAGCAGCGGTAATAGAACTTGGATATAAGGGGCGCTATTATAGAGACTTTGTGAAAACATGTTTAATCCCAATGGCGTTTATCTTGTTAATGTGTACACTTTTTATCATTTTTAGTAAACAATTGGATTTTCTTGTTGGGGGATGAGATACTCCTTGTAAAAAGGGAAAGATCTTAAAACATAAAAGGAGGGGGTTGTCATGACTATAGTAAATATGGTGGTGATGATTGTTTATCATATTATCAGTGTTTTTATTGCATTTGTGTTGATATGGAGCATTATAAAAACTAAGGATGTGCAAGAAGCTATCCTTTATTGCATTATATTAATGCCTTTTATTTTAAGGGTATTGCACATAAAATAATAAATTGGAGGAGTATACCTTCTCTTATCCAGACAAATATATTTGGAGGCAAGTTATGTCTTACAAATGGTTATGGACTATAAAAATTGTAGCTTTGTGTGCAGCGGGTGTAGCTATGGTATTGGCGGGAAGAGATTTCTATGAGCATCGTCATTTTAAAGAACCTGTTGTGCTTGGTCCCGGAGTTACTAAAGTTAGGAAGTTAAGCAAGTATTTTTCTCCGCTAAAGGGAACAACCAATGATTGTAATATCTATATCTTGGATAGTGGAAAGCCCGGGAGCACCATTATGGTGATTGGTGGAACTCATCCTGAAGAGCCAGGGGCAAACTTAGCGGCAGAGATCCTTGTTGAAAATGCCAAGGTTGATAGAGGGAGACTAATTGTTGCTATTCGCGCTAATCGAAGCGCATCAACTGTAACTCGACCTGGTGATGCTTATCCCCGCTTCTATCATATTTCCACGGATTGGGGAATAAAAAAGTTCAGGATGGGGGATCGCTGGAGTAACTCTCTTGATTCATGGCCCGATCCTGAGGTTTATGTAAACTATCCCAGCGGTCAAATGCTCGCTTATATGGATATCAGAAATTTGAATCGTACCTGGCCCGGAAAGTCAAATGGGACAATTACCGAACAGACATGCTATGCATTTATACAGCTTATTAAGCAGGAACAGGTAGATGTTTTTATTGATTTACATGAAGCCGAGTTAGAATATCCAGTTATCAGTACCATCGTGGCCAATCAGAATGCCGAAGAGGTAGCTGCAATGGTATCTATGACATTGACAGCTGCAGAGTTCAAACGACCTATTGGTATGGAATTTTCTCCTAAGACACTGCATGGACTTTCACATCGAGAAGTAGGGGATTTTACAGATGCACTTTCCCTTTTATGTGAGGCCCCGGAGCCGTTTTTGGACAGAGTCCGCGGAATCACCGATGAGCATCTGCTCTTAACCGGGAAAGATCCATTTGTTATGGAGGCGGGAAAGCACGGGCTCTTATACGAGAAGATCGATGAAAATGGATGGCCTATTGATGTAAGAGTTGGTAGGCACTGCTCAACGATACTGGAAATTGCAAAAGTATGGTCTGATATGCATCCGGATCAAGTAGCAGCAATTGGCAATGTGCCACGTTATGCTGAAGTAATAGAAAATAGAGTAGGGCACTATTTCCATAATCCTGCTGATGTCCCTGCGGACCAAGTGATCTATGAATAATTGCATCTGGAACTGCTAAGAAGGAGGAAAAAATAAAGAGTACTCTCGGAAAAGAAGATAAAAAATAGCTAATTTTAAGCTTCGCTGACTCAAAATTGAGTCAAAAATTGTTCTTTCTCACTTAAAAAAGAGTTTTCTAAGAAAAAGGCTAAAACAAGGCATACCTTCCCTATGATAGGTAAAAAGCGAGAATCCTTTGTAAAACTCTTGAAGCTCTTAAGTTACTGTTAGCACATCTTGTGATTTTTCTTCTCTAACCCCGAGTGCCTTTGCTTGAGCATCTATATGCTGACACATACAGGCTAAAGCTACTCGGATAGCCCACATCTTACGGCCCCTTGTTCTCGTCGCTGTCAATTTATAATCTCTCTTCTTAACCTTAAAGGATCTCTCAGAGATGCTTCTCTTTTTATAAAGCTCTTTCCAAAGATCACTATCCCTCGGAACAGGAGTGAAGTAGCGATAATTCTCTTTTGAGCGAGTGTAGACAACTCTTCCATACTTTGACTTTTTCTGCTGACAGATATCTCTATAGGGACATTCTTCATCTTTGTATTGAGCTAAAGAACAGATAGGGCAGCGCCACTTATTGCGACCTCTATCCCAGCAGTATCCCCAGTTAGTCAAGGTAAGTCCATAAAGGCAGATAGGAGCTCCATCTTTGGTAAAGAAGATAAGGTCTCTGTTCTTAAATTTTCCTTCACATCGTTTGTTAATCTTGATAATAGGACTTATCCTGTAGTAATCAATGAGGAACCTGTAAAAATGGTAATTATCATAGTCACTATCAAAGACAGAGTGCTTTATTCTGTAACCTTGATTCATTGCTTCTCTTATAAGATTTATCGCTACGACACCATCATGAATATTAGCAGATGTTAACTTGGGAAGAATAATAGAAAGACCTGATTTCAAATCTACTAAATCGTGGATTCCATATCCATATACCCAACTTTCATGGAAAGAGTCCCATCCCCACCTGGCATCCCTATCAGAGAAGAGGCGGGGACAGTCACATTTATCTTTACACTTACATACCTTTTTCCCGTAGGGAGAGGCATAGGTAGCGATCTTTGAGCCATCGCCACCTACATTTAAGTTATCCAGATCAATTATCCCTAATCTTGCTGAAGGGATAACGAAGCACTCTTTGAAAATCTTTTGCAGAAGATAATCCGGAGCCTTATAAGAGGATTTGTTATTCTTCTTTTTCGAGTCTTCTCTCATTACTCTATTTACCAGTCTTTGAATAACACCTTTATGGTTGTGTTCAGGAAGAGCGTCTTCTCTCTTTCCTTGCTCTTTGGACTTGTTTGGTTTCCTTCTAAAGCGTATTTTGCCTTTAGTCTTAGATTTATCTTTATCCATAAGATAAAGCCGATCAAAGAAATCATAGAAGGTTCCAACTCCTGGAGTATCCTCTGGTGTAAATCCACTGATGATGGCTAAAGAGGGAAAGCTTCTTAAAAGAGCTATCCACTCATCAATAGAAGTTATGCCTGAGAGCATCATAGCTAATAAAGAGCGAAGCATATTATCTGGAGCTCTGGCGGGTGTTCCTCGGTTTGAATAACGAAACTTTAAGATGGAATTTACTCGGCTAAGGTCTAAATTAATCAGCTTTGCATAAACATTCATAAAGAAAGTCGGAATACCTAAACTGTGAGCCTTAAGCTGCTCTTTCACAAATTCCTGATATTCTTTATGGGCCCTTACCTTTGGTAGGGACATTTTTACCCTCCTTTGGTGATGTAGGGGCCTCCTTTAGGGATTCTAAGCCATTATACACACCAAAGGAGGAAATGCAAGTTAGAAGATAGTTTATTGGGGGTGATGAAATTGTTCCTGCTCAGTGAAATACTGAACAGGGACGGATAAAGAATTTCCGAGAGAACTAAAAATAAAGACAAAGGAGGTGATGTGATTATGTTTGATTAGGAGAGTTGAAGATTTTCTACAAAATTTTTTGAAAGGAGGAAAAGTAAAAAATGAGGTTTAAAAAATTGCTTTCAGTCATAGGTATAGCGTTTGTCACCGTGGTTTTACTAAGTGTTCTTGGGTTGAGTGTGTATGCCTGTACCAATGTACCGGTAGGAAAGGATGCCTCAGTGGATGGATCGGTGATAACTACTCACACTTGTGATGGCTGGTATGATAATCGTATTGTGATTGTTCCCGGAAAAACTTTTGAGAAGGGGACAATGACTCCTGTCTATAAGGAGCTATGTCATCTAACTCGCCCGGGCGTGAAACCAGTAAAAACTGGTGAAATACCTCAAGTAGAGAAGACTTATACTTATTTCCGTGTAGGATATCCGTTTATGAATGAGCATCAGGTAATGATAGGTGAATCAACCTTTGGAGGAAGATTCTGGAGCGGTGAGGGCATATTAATGATTGAACAACTTGAGGCACTTGGCTTGCAGAGAGCAAAAACAGCAAGAGAGGCTATTAAGGTAATGGGAGCCTTAGCTGAGAAATATGGATATGGTGATTGTGGGGAAGCTCTTACAGTGGCTGATTCAAATGAGGTATGGATATTCGAAATTATATCCGCTGGACCAACGTGGGCTCCTGAGAGTGGAAAGCCAGGTGCTGCGTGGGCTGCCCAAAGAATTCCGGATGATCATGCTTCGGTAATCGCAAACAGGAGCAGGATTGGCGAAATTAATCTTGAGGATCCAGATCACTTTATGGCCTCAGAGAACGTCTTCTCGTTTGCAAAAGAGATGGATTGGTGGGATCCTGAAGACGGACCATTTGTTTTCTGGAAAGCATATTGTCCTGAACCTTATGGTTGGCCTTTTTACCAGAGGCGTCGGGAGTGGAGAGCTTTAAGCCTTTTAGCTCCCTCTCTTAACCTTGACCCTGAGGCAGAGCATTATCCCTTCTCAGTCAAACCAGACAAAAAAGTTTCGGTCCAGGATATAATGGCTATCAAGCGAGACTATTTAAAGGGAACCAAATTTGATTTAACTAAGGGGCTTGCTGCAGGTCCGTTTGGCAATCCAAACCGTTACCCCACCCCCAGCAAAGTTAAGCCGGAGGGTCGTAAAGATTTAGATTGGGAACGCGCCCTTTCTATGTTCAGGTGCTCATACAGCTTCGTATCACAAGCAAGAAGCTGGCTACCCGATCCAATAGGAGGAGTCCTCTGGTTTGGTGAGGATGCTCCTCATTCTACTTGTTACATTCCTTTCTATTGTGGGATTACAAAAGTTCCAAAGTCATTTAGTAGTGGAAGAAGAGATGTATTTGATAAGGACTCCGCGTGGTGGGCCTTTAATTTCGTCTCAAATTGGGCAGATCTCAAATTCTCCTATATGATTAAAGATATAAAGGCTGCTCAAAATGAGCTTGAAGGTGATTTCTTTGCTATGCAACCCGCTATTGAAAAAGCTGCACTTGAGATGTATAAAAAGGATCCATCTTTAGCAGTGAAGTTCTTAACTGATTATTCTAATAACTGTGCCAATAGAGCTGTAGATACTTGGTGGAAGTTAGCCAAAAAGTTAATTGCTAAATATGACGATGGATATGTGAATGGGGAGTCAGTGGGTTATCCTACATGGTGGCTTAAGGCAGTAGATTTCGGCGGAACTATAGGTAAGTAAAGTAAAGAAATAGCGGATTAAATAGAGGGAATATATCGAAAAGCGGCAAGTTTCCGCAAGAAGGTAGCTTGCCGCTTTCGTTTTTTGGAGCAATTTAATTCTTTAAATTAAACGAGTCTACTTAATCAACGTGGTGTTTTTATAGATATGATTTATTAATTAAAGGTAGCCACAATCTTTAGGTTGCCCAGGCTAAAACCTGCAGCTACCAGGAGGGAAGTTTTTCCTAAGTGTGATTTTGAGGAGAAATTCCCTGATGTATAAAGTTATTATGAAAAAACAAGATTAAAGGTGTAGTAGAGAGATGTTTAGTATATTCCTGTTTGGGATGGTATTTTTTATATATGAGATTATTGAGCAAGTCAGCTATTTTAAAAGAGTAAAAAGTATTCCTATCCGTATCCATGTTAATGGAACAAGGGGAAAATCAACTGTTACTCGTTTAATAGCTGCAGGGTTAAGAGAAGCTGGTCTCAGAGTTCTGGCTAAAACAACTGGAACTCTTCCCCGTTTAATATTAGAAGACGGGACAGAGGTTTCAATTAAACGAAAGGGTAGAGCTAACATTAAGGAACAACTAAAGATATTTTCGGAGGCGGTAAAGAGGAAGGCCGAGGCAGTGGTGATAGAGTGCATGGCAGTTAATCCTGAGCTGCAGTGGGTTTCAGAGCACAGGATGATAAGGTCTACTATCGGAGCGATCACAAATGTGCGAGAAGATCATATTGATGCTGTCGGTCCGGACCCTATAGATATGGCCGAGGCACTAAAGCTTACCATTCCTGAGAATGGGGTTCTGGTCACGTCTGAGAAAAGACACTTCCAAATTTTTAAAGAACAATCAAATAAATTAAAGACTAAAATTATCTATGCTAATTCAGATAGTATTTCAAATGAAATAATAAAAAAATTTTCATACATGGAGTTTAAAGAAAACCTTTCTATTGCCTTGAGGATTTGTAAGCTATTAGGGGTTAATCAAACGGTAGCATTAACTGGAATGTTAAAGGCGAAGCCGGATCCTGGTGTCTTAAGAATCTATAAGTTATTAAAGGATGGTAAAAACATATATTTTATCAATGCCTTTGCTGCCAATGATGCAAGCTCTGCCTTATTAATCTGGGATAGGATAAAAAAGATGGAAGATATAAATAAACTACCTATAATAGGGATAATTAATAATCGGGAAGATCGGCCTTTTCGAGCAGTTCGATTTGGACATATTTTAGCCAGGAAGATAATAGCTTCTAAGATATTGTTGGTTGGCCCACTGAGCAAGTTGACAGAAAGAGCTCTTTTGAAATTAAAAGTCCAACCTAAAAGTATAATAGACTTGGGAAGGGAAAAAGATGTAGAAAAAGTGCTACAAATTGCTTTAAAATTTACCGATAGCAGGGCAATATTAATGGGTTTTGGAAACACTAAGGGTATGGGTCAAAGATTTATAGAATATTTTAGTAACTTTGGAGAAATTATGTGATTTCTGTGATCTTTCAAGCCATTGGCATAGGAATAGTGGTTAGTTTCCTCTTTTATGAAATTGTTGGTCTCTCTCCAGGCGGAATAGTTGTTCCTGGCTATATTGCTTTATTTTTAACCCAACCAACAAGAATATTAATTACTCTAATAATATCCCTAATAACCTATTTTATAGTTTATAAACTTTCTAATTACTTAATCT
>JAYEHT010000157.1:0-12498 GCA_034659655.1 Candidatus Aerophobota bacterium
ATTAAGTAGAACGGTGTTTCATTAAAATTGGGTAAAAGTTCATAGTTTAGTACTTTTTTCTTCCCTTTTATCCATTTTTTGGAAGGATATCGAATTACTATTTAGAATTTTCCTGAAACTGGAGGAAGTCTTCTTGACATTTTTGTGAGGTTTTGTATAATAATATAAAACGTTTCAGAAAAGAGAATGAGTAATGGCCATAACTATAAAAGATATAGCCAGAGTAGCGGGGGTTTCCATCGCTACAGTTTCTACTGCCTTAAACGATAGATCAGGAGTTGGGGCTGATACAAAACTCAGAGTTTTAGCTGTAGCCGAAAAATTAGGTTACGAGCCAAATATTCTTGCCAGAAGTCTGGTTACCAAAAAGACCCACACCATTGGTTTGATTATTTCGGACATTTCTAACCCTTTCTTTACCAGAGTAGTAAGAGGTATAGAGGACGTAGCTAATGAAAATGGTTTTAACTTAATTTTGTGTAATACTGATGAGGAAGGACAAAAAGAGAAAGCGTATCTGAGAATTCTTCAAGGAAAACAGGTAGATGGGCTCATTATAATCAGCACCGAGAAAAACAGCAATCACATTAAGAGCCTTGTAGAAAATAATATTCCCCTGGTACTGCTTGATAGAAAACTGGAAGGTCTCCAGGTTGATTCGGTGGTGGTAGATAATGTAGAGGGAAGCCGTAAAGCTACCTCTCATTTAATTAAACTGGGGCACAGGAAAATAGGAATTATTCACGGTCCTGAAACTATTATGACCGGGAGAGATCGGCTGGAAGGATACAAAAGGGCTTTAAGAGAGCATAACCTACCTCTGGAGTCCAAATATATTAAAGAAGGTAATTTCAAGCAGGAAGGAGGATACTCCAGGACTCTTGAGCTCCTGGAGTTAAAAAATCCTCCCTCTGCTTTATTTGTGACCAATAACTTAATGACTATGGGAGCTTTTAAAGCTCTTAAGGAGGAGAGAATAAGGGTCCCGGAAGAAATTGCTCTTATAGGTTTTGATGATATGGAATGGGCTTCTCTGGCCAGTCCACCTTTGACGGCAGTATCCCAACCTACTTATAGATTAGGAACCTCTGCAGCCAATCTACTTTTGAGTCGAATAAAGGCTCCTGCTCCTCAAGAAGTGCAGGAAGTAGTTTTGGAACCGAAGCTGGTAATTCGAGAATCTTGTGGTGAGAAAAGGTAGAGAAAAATAAGAAAGAGGAGGTGGTAAAAGAATACATTAAAAGGGAAGAGAAAAATTACTAAAAAAATTACTAAAGGAGGAATTCAAGATGAAAGCATTGAGAGTTATTGTTGCTTGTATCCTTACAATGGGACTTTTGACTTCGGTAAGTTTCGCTGAGGAGAAAACCTACACACTTCGCTTCAATACAGTGGCCGGACCTAATGAACCCCAAACTTTAGCTATGAAGAAGTTTGGTGAAGTTGTTGGAGAGTTGAGTGGAGGTAAAATCGTGGTTAAGGTTTTTCATTCTGGTCAGCTTGGAGACCAAAAAACAGGTCTTTTGAACGTTAGGCGGGGCTCCTTAGAGATGACCAGTGATGCCAGTGCTGCCTGGTTTGCAGAACTCTGTGACTATCCTGAAATAGGTGTTTTAGAAACACCTTATGTGTTTAGGGACCTGGACCATCTTTATAGAGTTCTTACAGGACCGATAGGTCAGAAGTACTGGGACCATCTTGCCGAAACCTCTGGATTACGAGTTCTCGACATATGGTACCTGGGTACCCGTGAGTTAAATTTGACCAAGGAGGCAGGCGTCGTCCGACGACCAGAAGACTTGAGGGAAATTAAGATAAGGATGCCTGGTACGGAGTCCTGGCTCAATGTAGGACGAGCTCTTGGAGCCAAACCTACGCCTATGGGATTTGGAGAAGTCTATATGGCCCTAAAAACTGGAACTGTGGAGGGTCAAGACAATCCTCTTCCCACTGATTACTCAGCAAAGTTCTGTGAAGTAACTCACTACATTGTCCTTACTGACCATATGATTGGTTATATCACACCAATAATCAACGAAGAGCTGTGGCAGAGTATACCTGAAAAATATCGAGTCTATATCAAGAAAGCTATACAGGTGGCTCGATTTTATCAAAACGAGAGAGTGTTAGAACAAGAGGCTACACTATTAGGGAAGTTTGTAAAGGATTATGGAATGGAAATAATCATTCCAGACAAACAGGCTTTTATGGAGAATGTTAAAGAATTCTATACCCAGTCGAGATTCGATAAAAAGTGGGGGAAAGGAGCATATAAAGAGATTCAATCCAGTCCATAAATAGATAGCGAAAACATCCTGGAGGGGAACTGTTTTTAGTCATCACCTCTCCAGGGTGTTTATTAATAATGGTGGGGGGTGGAGAGAGGTGAAAAATATTAAAAATATTTCAAAAAAAATATTTGACTTACTTGAGGTTCACCTGGCAGCTGTTATTTTTTTGATTTTATTTTTTTGCATAGTTATCCAGGTGTTTTCCCGATATGTATTTAACTCTCCTTTACCCCCATTATTTGAATTATCCATTTACAGCTTCGTTTGGGTTATCTATTTAGGAGCTCCGTTAGCAAAACGGTATAGAAAACATATACGCTTTGATATTCTTTATCGTAAGCTTCCTAAACGAGTCCAATTGATTACTGAAATTGCCTTTGATCTACTACTCAATGTAGTACTTCTCATAATCTCGGTTCCCATTATAAGATACGTTGCCTGGAGTTATAAGATAAAAACCTCTGTATTAAGGATACCCTGGAGCTATCTTCTCCTCTGTTTTCCTATCTTTACTGTTCTTTTATTCATTCATAACTCAGTCTGGATTTATTATCATATCAGGGAGTTTTTGGGAAAAAGAACCCCTCCTTCAGAGGTTCCACCATGGCAATAATTGTTTGGATACTGGTTTTTGCCGCTGTTTTTGCTATGGGATATCCTATAGCTCTGGGAATGTTTATCAGCTCTGCCCTCTACTTGTTGTTATCCCACATCGATTTTTCTCTTCTTATGGATATGATGGTCATAAAATTTGAGAGTATGTTTATCCTTTTGGCTGTTCCCCTTTTTATTTTTACTGCTAAGGTTATAAATGCTGGCAAAATAACTGATCGGGTTTTCGATTCTGCTCAAAAGGCGCTGGGTTCGCTTAGAGGGGGGTTCAGCTATGTAAATATTGTAGCCAGTATCATTTTTGCTGGGATGAGTGGGTCTGAAATAGCTGATGTGGCTGGGTTGGGAGCTGTGGAAATTAAAGCGATGAAAGATGCTGGTTATGATGGTGCTTTTGCTTGTAGTGTTACCTGTGCCTCTGCCACAATAGGACCAATCATTCCTCCAAGCATTCCTATGATTATTTACTCCATGCTTTCGGGTGCATCTGTGGGATATCTCTTTCTGGGAGGATTTATTCCCGGCTTCCTTCTGGGAGGTATCCTGATGGTTGTGGTTTACATTCTCTCCGCCAAGAGAAACTACCCTCGGGGAAAGAAAGTTCCCTTTAGGGATCTTCTGAGAACCCTCACTAAGTCTTTTCCCGCTCTTATGGCTCCTGTGCTTCTCTTATACGGAATTTATGGAGGAGTTTTTACTCCTACTGAGTCGGCGGGCGTAGTAGCTGCCTATGTGATTTTTCTCAGCTTATTTGTCTATCGAACCCTTGGATTAAAGGAATTTTATAAAGTTCTTATTGATACAGTATTAAGCACTGGATATATTAGCTTCCTTATAGCCGGTGCTTTTATGCTCAGTTATGTAGTAGCGAGAGAGGAGATACCGGTTTTAATCACTAACGGTTTTATAAGTTTAGGGTTGACATCCAGTAAGTGGATTACACTTTTATCAATTAACATATTATTTTTGATATTAGGGTGTTTTTTTGACGTCTCGGCTATTCAATTAATAATTATACCTATTCTTCTTCCCTTAGTTAAAACTATGGGTATTGATCTGGTTCACTTTGGAGTTATAACTACCTTTAATTTAATGATTGCTCTGGATACACCACCCTATGGGGAAACCGGGTTTATTACTGCTGCCATCAGTGAAACTCCTCTTCATGAGGTTGTAAAAGAAATGTTATTATACTTTATCCCCTGTGAAATAGCGGGTCTGGTGATAATCACCTATGTTCCCGATTTTGTCTTATGGCTACCCAGATTAGCTGGGTATGTCGGATAAGCTTAAGAAAAAAATGATTCTAAGTATCTCCAAGGAGCATTTCAATGAATAAGAAATTAGTAGATCAACTTTACAAAGGTTTGGATAAAATCTCAAAAAGACGAGTCGATGAGGCTATAGATAAAATAGTACAGACTAAAATGAAGGGAGGTAAGATTGCTGTAGTAACGGGAAGCGGTCCAAATATCCACGAAGGAGTTACCACTTTAATAGCTGAACTTATTAGTAAGGGAATTGTTGATGGAGTTCTTACAAGCTCAGCAGTGATAGCCCACGAGATGGCAGGGACCTTAGATAAGGTTAAACGAGTAGATGGAAAAAAACTTGGGATTGATGAGGAAATCCTTCCCAGAGGATTCTTATTTGAAGTCACCATAATGGATGATGAAGTTTTAGCTCAGATTAAGAAAGAAATGGTTATTGATGAAGAGCTTGTAGATAAGGTCTTAAAAGAAAAGGGGAGGATAATTATAAAGGCTGCCGGGAACATGGGCTATCCAATGGGCCTGAGGACGGAAAGACTCGCCAGAGAAGCCGAGCACTTTGCTAAGTCTATTGGAAAACCCCTGGAATATACGGTCGGATTAGGAGCCGACAAAAGGACCATAATAGGAGCAGCTGCAGAAAAAAACGTACCTATTCTGGTGACAGTTCCTCAATTAGTTGGGGGAGGAGCTGTTGGACTTGCTATAGGAGACAGCATTTCTATTACGGAACGCTCTGCTAGAATAGCAAATATGTTAGGGGAAGCCGAGGTTGTTATTGAATCTGCAGTAGCATTAACTCAAGAAATCCATGATGGTCCTTTTGAGACCTATACAGGACATGGAATATGGGCAAGGTGGAAGGGGTACGAAACCTACAAATTAGAAAATAAAACTTTAATCCGAATTGATATGGATCCCAATTTGGAAAAAGCTTGGCAACAAGAAAGGGCCAGTGGAAGAATTCAAGAGGCAGTTGATAAGGGACTGCCTAAAACCAAGTTGACAGGCATTCCTTTTCGAATGGAAATGTCTGGATTTGCCAGATTAGAGGATAGCATACCTATTGTAGAAGATATTGGAGTTATTTGGCCAATTATTGCAAAGAAGATAACTGAGAGGTTAGGGAGGGAGTTAGATTTTATCTCATATCCTCAAGGAACTCCTGAAGGAAAAGAGATAAGAGAATGGATAGTTAAGAACATTAAGCCCATAAATAGAGAAGAGATGGTATATAATCTTAGAGAATGTTCTCTGGAAAACGAGGGAGGACTTCAATGCGAGTAATAGGTGTTATTCCGGCCAGATATGGTTCTACTCGGTTTGAGGGAAAACCATTAGCTGATATTTGGGGAAAGCCGATGATTCAGTATGTATACGAACGAGCACGGAAGGCTTCTGTTTTGGATGAGGTAATAGTGGCAACTGACGATCTGCGTATTAAAGAGTCTGTCGAGCGTTTTGGAGGGAAAGCTGCAATGACATCTCCCAAGCATCCCACAGGGACTGATAGGAGTGGAGAGGTAATTAAGAATTTAGAGGTTAATATTGTAATTAATATTCAGGGAGATGAACCATTGATTGATCCTAAATTAATAGATGAAGTAGGTCAGCCATTATTGGAAGATCCCAAAATAGAAATGGCTACACTTGCACATGAAATAGCTACCAGAGAGAAACATATGGATCCTAATGTTGTAAAAGTGGTTGCTGACGCACAAGGCTTTGCTCTATATTTTTCCAGGTCCCTGATTCCCTATCCCAGAAAAACGGAGAATTTCCATGTCTATGAACATATAGGAATTTATGCCTATCGCAAGGACTTCCTTTTAAAGTATATTCAACTGCCGTCCACTTCACTGGAGAAAACCGAATCTTTGGAGCAACTCAGAGCCTTAGAAAATGGCTATAAAATAAAAGTAATTGTAACAGAAAGGTACACTGGTTTAAGTGTGGATACTAAGGAGGATTTAGAGAAGGTTAAAGCACTTTTACGTCGAAATAATTAATCAGAAAAATTTTTCCTGTTATTAAAAGGGTATAAATGAAACTGGCTGTGAGTGTAGTGGTATTTCAGGAAGAGATCACTCGTAAACAGATTGACCTTAAAGGTCTTATAGAGTTATGCCGGAGTCAGGGCATTCGAGGAATTGAGTTTCGCAAAAACCTATTTAGGATTTTTGAGAAGAAAGTAGATGAGATATTAGAATTACTCAATCGAGAGGATATTTCTTCCCTGTACGCTACAGAAAGCACCCTTTTTAATAGAGATAAAGATAATACAGGAAAAATTATTGACGAGATAGATTTCACCAAGAAATTGGGAGCTAAAATTTTAAGGGTATTTCCAGGTGATATAAACTTAGATGATTTTAAAAAAGTTCGGCTAAATATCATATCTTCTGTACAAAGATGTTTGGACTATGCAAATTCAAAAGGAATTACCTTGGTTGTGGAAAACACACAAGATATAAAAAATGGAAGAATCTGTTTTATAAAGGAGCTCATGGAGAAATTTAGTTCACCAATGCTAAGGGTAAATATTGATACAGGTAATTTTATTTGCATAGGAGAAGATCCGGCTAAAGCTGTCAGTATATTATCAAAATATATTGGCTATGTACACTTGAAAGATATAAGGAAAGATCTCAAAACAAAAGTTTCCTACGATACATATATTGGTGGTGGCGAAATTGATTTTCCAGGGGTTATGAATAAGTTACAGCAAACGAATTATGAGGGATTTTTATGTTTGGAGTTTGATGGCAAGGGTCATGGTATAGAAGCTGTCCGCAAAAGCGTAAGCTATCTTAAAAAAATTTGTGGAAAGGGGTTAAAAATATGATACTTTTAAAAGGTGTTATTGTGCCAACGATTACTCCCCTAAAGGGGAAAAATCAGGACAAAATTGATGAGGTTGCTTTAGAAAGATTATGTAATTTTCTTATTTCTAAAGGAGTTCATGGTCTTTATCCCTGTGGAACAACAGGGGAAGCGTATCTTCTTCCAAAAGGCCTTCGGAAAGAGCTTGCTCGCCTGGTAGTGGAAAAAGTAAGTAAAAGGATTCCTGTAGTTATCCAGACAGGATGTATTGATACAAAGAGTACCATAGAGTTGACAAAGCATGCAAAAAATATTGGGGCTGATGGAGCAGGTGTCGTTAGCCCATATTTCTATCATTATTCGGACGATAGTCTTAAAAAGCACTATGTAGCAGTTGCTCGGTCAGTTCCGGGATTTCCTATATACATATACAATCTTCCTGGCAATACAAACAACAATATTACTCCAGAGTTAATGAAGGCTATACTGGATGAAGCTGATAATATAGTTGGTATGAAGTACAGCAGTGCTGATATTAAATGGATACCAGAATACTGTTCTTACCTTGGTAAAAATAGGGTCTTTCTCGTAGGAGATGATCAGCTTATCTATTCTGCGCTTGTAATGGGTGCTTCTGGATGCATAGCTGGTAATGCAAATGTTTTTCCTGAGCCTTTTGTTAGCTTATATAATAATGTGATGAAGGGAAATCATGAGGAAGCAAAGAAAGATCAGTATTTGATATCAAAAATAGCTGTAGCCTTAGGAATGGGTGCCCATATATCTGCTTTTAAGACCGGCTTACGATTTCGTGGGATTGATACAGGGCCAGTTGTTCCTCCTCAGAAAAGTTTTACAGAGAAGGAAGCAATGAGTTTATGCCGGGAGCTAAAGAGCCTTAGCCTCCCCCTGGGAAATCCTATTTGTTAGATGGGAAGGATATGTCTATGGTAATGCCTCCAAGAGAAAGGGTATTGACCACTTTGTCTCATCGTGAGCCGGATAAAGTTCCTAAGTACATTCGTTTTACTCCTGAGATGAAACTTAAAGTGTCTGAGAAGATAGGCACTGATAATTATGAAGACTACTTCGGGATAGAGATCCGGCGGGTGGGATTCAAGCCTGCTAAAAAATTCTCTAATTTCTTACCCTATTATCCTCAAGTCCCACCAAATACCTACTTTGACGATTGGGGAATCCCTTTTGTAACAGGGTCAGAAGAACATGAAAAACGGGAGCTTTATCCTATGGCGGCATTTAAAACCGCTCAGAAAGTTCTGGAATACCCCTGGCCTGATTTTATGGCTTCATACAGACACGAACACCTGGAAAAAGAGGTTAACAAACTCCATGATGAAGGGTACCCGGTGATCGGGCGTCTTACAGAGATTAGTGGAGGATTCATCTTTGAGACCGCCTGGCAGCTGCGAGGAATGGATAATCTCTTCGTGGATTTTTATGACAATCCAGACCTCGCTCACCTCCTCTTAGATAAAATCACTGAAATCAATACACAGGTTTCGGCCCGATTCGCTGAAGCTGGAGTAGATATTCTCTGGTTGGCGGATGATATAGGGATACAAAGCACGATGCTTATGAGTCCAGCTATGTGGAGGAAGTGGTTAAAACCTCGATTGAAACATCTGATTGATAGTGCAAAACAGCTAAATCCCCATATCCACATCTTCTACCACAGTGATGGTTTTATCGAGCCTGTAATTCCGGAGTTAATTGAGATAGGAGTTGATATTCTCAATCCCATTCAACCGGAGTGTATGAATCCTGTTAAGCTAAAAAAGCTCTATAGAGATCAGCTTTCCTTCTTCGGTACCATAGGAGTACAAACTGTTATGCCTTTTGGTAGCCCTGAAGATGTGAAGCGCAATGTGAGAGAAATGATTGAAGGAGTAGGGGAGGCGGGAGGATTTATTATTGCTCCTACTCATTTTGTGGAGGCTCAGGTTCCATGGAAAAATGTAGAGGCATTCTTTGAAGCTGTAAAGGAATTTGGGTAATATCGAATAACCAAAATTCAAAACAATACAATTTAGAAAACAAATATTAACCTGGATTCGGCAAACTATCGAAGCTCTTCCTGTGTAGAATTCAGTAGTCAAAAAAGTCAGAATTCAGGTGTAAATTTTCAACACCCATCTATATTCCCATCTTCTTATTAAAAGACTTCCTTTCTTACTCCATTTTTTCCCCGAACTCTCAAAATCCGTACCAACTTTCAATTTTTCGGAAAAAAACTGGAGAGGGGGTTGACAATTAAATTAAAATGATTAAAATATTAAAGAAAGATTCAAAATAATGAAAAAGGCAGACTCAGAGATGGAGGGAAAAGAATATTTTTATAATCAATATTTTGGTAGGCGAATAAGGAAGTTGAGGGAGAGCAAGAGTAGAACTATTGAAGAGATAGCAAACAAAGCTAAGGTGAGCGCGGGCCTTATCAGTCTTATTGAGAGAGGAAAAGTTAACCCCTCAATAAATGTGTTATGGGCTATTTCACATGCCTTAAATGTTCCCATAGGAAGCTTTTTTGGTGCGGAGCATAGTGAAAGTCCTGTTGTTAAAAGTAACGAGAGGAAACTCGTAAAAACTGAGAAAGGCATAGAATTTTATCTGTTGTGCCCTGATTTAACAAGAAATCTTGAGGTTATTTACAAGGTATTCAGCCCCGGTGCAAGCACTGGTGCTAAACCATATACCCATAAAGGTGAAGAATTTGGAACAGTGTTAAGTGGTGGAATTGAGGTAACTCTGGATAATAAGAGATATGTTCTGAAAAAAGGAGACAGTATTTATTTCTCTTCAACCACTCCCCATAGAGTAGAGAATACCAGTAAAAGAAAAGCTGTTACTATCTGGGTGATAACTCCTCCATCATTTTGATATAGACAGACTGAAGGGTAATAAATTTTAAAGGAGTAAGGTTGTCTTCTCTCTTTTTGCCAATTTCTATTGGGCAGGTGAGCTTAAAAAACAGAGTTGTTATGGCCCTATGGTCATCAACTATGCGGCAGAGGATGGCTCAATTACGAAGGAGTTTTCTAACTTTTACATTGCCCGCGCGCAGGGAGGTGTAGCTCTTATTATCCTGGGAGCTACCTATGTCCATCCCGACGGAAAAGGATTTAGAAATCAGTTGAGTATTCATCATGATGCGCTTATCCCGGCTCTGAGTAAATTTTGTCAGAGTATTCATTCCTTCTGTAAAGTTATTGTCCAACTTAGTCTGCGCTTTCGGGAGCGAAAGCCTGAGGATTTTTCCGCACAGGAAATTCAAAAATATATTCACGCCTTTGCTCGAGGAGCCCGACGAGCTAAAGAAGCAGGATTTGACGGCGTTGAGCTGCATGCCTGTCACGACTACTTTTTAAACCAATTTCTTTCTCCCTATACAAACAATCGCCGAGATAGCTATGGAAGATCACTTCAGGGAAGAATGCAGGTAGTAGTGGAGGCACTTCGGGCAGTTCGAGAAGAGGTAGGCAGGAACTATTTAGTTGGTTGTAGAATTAGCGTAGATGAGTTTGTGCCCGGGGGTCTTGCAATTCAAGAGACTGAAGAGATTGCCCGACGGCTCGAAGTTGAAGGAGCTGACTATATACATGCATCTGCTGGTATTGGTGAAACCCAACATCGGATGTCACCCCCAATGGAGGTCCCCAGGGGATCCCTTCTCTCTTTAGCCCATCAGATTCAAAAATCCGTTAAGATTCCAGTTATTGGAGTGGGAAGACTTGACCGCCCCTCCGTGCTTAAGAGAGCTGTGAGAGAGGGAGGAAAATTGGCTGCTGTTGGCCGGGCACTAATTGCTGATGTAGACTTTGTTAAAAAGATAAGGGAGAGGAGGGAAAATGAGATTAGACCTTGCACTGCCTGCAACTTTTGCCTCTGGCAGATCCATCAGCAAAAACCTATCCAATGCGTGGTCAACCCTTATGTGGGCAGAGACTTGATGAAACTTTCCCCGGTGACCAAGAAACAGAAGGTGATGGTAGTGGGAGGTGGACCCGCCGGTCTTCAGGCAGCAATCATTGCAGCCCGGAGAGGTCAGAAAGTCTCCTTATTTGAAAAAAAACAGAATCTCGGAGGTAAGATTCTTGTAGGGAAAATTCCTCCTTATAAGGAGCCACTCCAGGATTTCCTAAATTATCTGGAAGGTCAGCTCTCCCAGACCGAAGTTGACCTTAATATTAACAAAGAGGTAACTCCAGGAATTATTAACAACCATTCTCCTGATGAGGTCATTTTTGCTCTCGGAGCTTATCCTGTTAGACCAGAGATACCCGGTATTGACAGCCCTTATGTATACACTGCTGAAGAACTATTAAGTATGCCCTCTATCCCCACAGGGAGGTATCTGGTTGTTGGTGCAGGTTTGGCAGGTCTTGAGACGGCAGAGTTCATAACTGAGCATAATGGTCAAGTTAAGGTAATAGAGATGACGGATGAAATCGGGAAAGAACTTCCTCCTATTCGCCGTAAGTTGGTTTTGAAGCGCTTGAAACAAGCTGATGTTGAGATTATTCCCAATGCTAAACTTATCTCGGTAGAAAAACAGCGAATTATAGTGGAAAAAGAGGGTGAGGTTCAGAATTTGGGAGTTTTTAACTTTGTGATTCTGGCTACAGGATATAAAAGTGAGAGAGGCTTGCTCTTTAGGGTAAAAGATGGGCCATTCCGACGATTTGAGGTCGGAGATTGTAAGAAAGCAAGAACTATCTATGAAGCGATTCAGGAAGGGTTTGAAGCAGGTTTTACCAGTGGATCCTGATGAATCTGCAAAGAAAGGGGGTGAAAAGGCCAAAAATTGGATTTAGGGATTTATGAATCAATTTATAAACAAAGGAGACAAAAATGAAAGTAAGAAGAAAATTTATCCTGATAGGAGTAATAGTGTTAGTCTTTCTCCTGTCAGCATCCAGTCTATATGCTGCTGAATACACCATCCGTGTTGCTAACAATGTAGCGGCTGATCACGCCTGGGGGTAAGGGAATGGAGATTTTCAAAGATTATCTGGAGGATGCGAGTAATGGAAGGATTGCTGTGGAAGTATATCACGCTGGTGCTCTGGGGAAAACAAGGGAGTGCATAGAAATGGTTAAAATGGGAACTTTAGAGATAGCCCTGTGTGGAACGGCTTACGTCCAGTCTTACGTGCCTGAAATGGGGATCACTCTCCTTCCCTATCTCTGGAAGGATCGTGATACTATGTTTGAGATTATTGATGGACCTCTTGGTGAGCATCTTAACAAAAGACTGGAAGAAGCGGGTTTCCATCTCTTAGGATACCTCGACAATGGCTTCCGTCATATAACCACCCGCAACAAACCTGTCAGGTCCGTTGAGGACTTGGAAGGTGTAAAGATTCGCTGCCTGCCTACGCCTGTTCATATCGCTTTCTTTAAAGCACTGGGTGCCGCTCCCACGCCTATAGACTAGGTCGAGCTCTACGATGCCCTTCGGACGGGAGTTGTCGATGCACAGG
>JAYEHT010000158.1:0-2411 GCA_034659655.1 Candidatus Aerophobota bacterium
GGCTTGCCTATTAGCACAGCCAAACTATATGTTTCATGTTTGTCTATATGTTTGCTATACTGCCTTTTAATTTTTTGTATTTTTCTTTTTGTCTATTCACAATCTTTTTGACAAGTCCTATGGTTACTATTGCAGCAATAATCTCTACTATTTCTGAAGAAAGCATGACCCAAGTTCCTGTAAGGAGAGAATCAATAGATTCTTCCTGCATTAATATATGAGGCAGATAACTTATAAAGTTTCCAAAAAGAAACAGAAACCACCACCAGCCTACTAATGAGGATGATCTTGAGTCTTTCCAAGTTGAATTTGTTGAGATAATACTGTAGGTAATATTAGGGTCACTTTCTTTCCATACCTCTTTCATGACTTGAAAAGGTCGCACTAAATTTAAAAAAGGAATAAAAAATCCTCCTATAGCCCACCCAGACGTGTATTTCAAATTTTTTGATCCTAGGGCTTGTAAATTTCGGTGGGCTTGATAAAACCAAATAAGAAAAAAAATACCCGTTACAAAATATATTATTAGCTGCAATATTCTAATAGTTTGCTGTCGGATATCATTTGTATATGTTTCCTCTAATGTAAAATTATTTCCTTCTATCATACGGGTAAGCAAATCTATTTGCATAAAGTTGGAAAAGAGAGCGATGATTCCAAGAACTATAGCAATCGCAAGAAAAAAAATAACTAGTTTTGCCTTTGATTTACTTGAAACAAATTTTGGAACAGAACTTTTTATATCATCAATTAAAGATTTCCTAAATTCTTCAAGCTCTGTTTTTCGCTCGTTCAATACTTCGTTAATAATTTTTTGTGCTTCCGGCGTGTATTCATCTGTATTATATATAGATTGGAAAGAGGCCAGATCTTCAATAGACATCTCCTTATATCTACTTTTAAGTTCCTTTGTTTCCGTTTTAAGCCAACATTTACAAAATCGACATTTAATAGCTTCATCTTGAATTAGTTCATCACAGAACGGACATCTTTTCATTTCTGGATTTCCTTAGACAATTGAACTTTCATCAAATGTTTTTAATAGTTTTTAAGAATCCACCTCATAGGAGATTTAATACATATTCAGTTCTATAATTTTGCTTCAATGTTTAAATCTTAAACTTCTCTATCTTTTAATAATTACCATTTAATAAATTCGCCTTTTACTTTATTAACATTCTCTAACAAACCGTCAACGTGAAATTTAACTATTTTTGTCGAACCAGATGCAAAAAGACGCCCATCTACATAATCACCATTATCATCTACTAAGATAACTGACATTATGAATGTAGGAATATAATCTTTTTGAAGGCATTTACTATACCACTTACGGTGAATGAATTTATTTAGCTCTTCGATTAGCTCAACTGCCTCCACATTTTTTTCTTTTTGTTCCTCCTTTTTTAAATTCTCTTTATCTTTATTAATTACAACTTCATCTTCTCGAAACTCTTTTTCCTCTTCATGGGCACTATCTATTTCTTTGTCAACATCAATCAATACTTCTGCACAATAAGGACATTCTTCAGATTCACTGGGAATTTCTTCTTCACAAAAAGGACATTTTTTCATTGTTAAACCTCCATGTTTTTCAAGAAATTTACTTTCCTGAATATAATTATTTAAATATTTTCTTGATTCTTTTGAAGTTCCTTTTTCATATACTTGCTTTTTTAATCTGCTTTCCCTACCAGCTAAGGCTAATGAATCAACCATCATTGCAATAAAACCAAATATCATATTAGCCAAATATACAAGTGCAGGGGTTCCTATAAAAAACATGACTAATCCTAAAAGAACTTTTTTCTCTACAAATATTGATATAATCGTCATATAAAGTCCTGCTGCTGTCGCTAAACCCATTGCTATTCCGGTCATCGTATCGCTCATCATTATTAATGCAAAAGAATATCCCGAACCGAATATTTCTTCATAATCTTCATCAAAGAGAATAGATTCTTTTGCTGCAGATACTATGCTATAAGCTTTATATGCTATAAACCCAAATATTATCCAATCTACCCACCAAATCGAGAGAAACCATCCAAAACCCATGAGGGTAACAATTAAATAAAAGGAAGCAAGCATCATTATACAAGCTATCACAAGTTGCCAACCTAGATAGAAAAAACCTATGGGACCGAAAATGAATACAAGTAAAGCTGCTAGATGAGGACTCTTTTTTGCTAGGTGGGCAGTTTTCAATTATCAATCCACCTTTTTTGCTTATCTTTATAACACTTAATATAAAATAAAATTAGATGTCAAGCAAATCTAAAAGTACCCGAATAATCGGATAAGCCTCCAAGATAAGAGCGAATAACAAAAAAAGGCCTCTACTACCCCAAGAGAACCTGGTATAATAGAGGCATGAAAAAAAATCCAAATTTTCACCCAGTAGGTGAAAA
>JAYEHT010000159.1:0-7003 GCA_034659655.1 Candidatus Aerophobota bacterium
CAGGTTTTCTATTGTTGCTTTCATTAGCATTTTTCCAAACGCATTATTCATAAACATCAAGGCAAATCTCTTCTTACCCGAATCTTTAACGGTAAACTCCGCTATCGCTTTACCTTTAAAGGTATCTACTACCGTGATACTCATACAATACGAGCCAACTTCACGGAATAACGGAGAAGTTGGAACAGCTAAAAGATAAAGAACTCCCTGGCCTTGAGCATACTTAGCAATTGGAAGGGATACACCACTAGAAAAACCGCCGGTTATAACTGGAACCCTATCCACCCCTATCAGTTTTCGTGCGGCATCCATTCCAGGTGCCGGTCGGGTTTCTGTGTCCTCAACGATCAATTTTAAAGGTCTTCCTAATACTCCACCCGCTTCATTGACTTCTTCTACCGCCATCTTGGCCCCGGTCAGTAAATCTTCACCCATAACGGCCTGGGTTCCTGTAATGGGAGCCAGCAGACCTATTGAAATAGGTTTTTCTTCAGCACTTACCGAACCAACACCAAGAAGAAAACCCAGCAAGATGGTAATTACCATCATATATGCGGATTTTCGCATCTTTTGCCTCCTCTCCTAAAAATTTTCATTTTAAGCCTTATTTTCTCTTCCAGCTAATGGCTTATCTTCTCACCTCCTCCTGGCCTCTTTTTTAGCCTTTTAAATAATAGCACAATAATTTTTATCTGTCAAAAAACAAGCTCAGTAAAGCCTTCAGCTACCAACTACAAAGAAATAAAATTAGATTTTCATAGCTTCCTTTACCTGCCTCAAAGTAAAAGAGGCTACCGATATAGCTTTTTCTTCTCCCTCCCTGAGAATTTTTTGAAGAATTCCCTCCTCTTTTTTAAGCTCTTTTTCCTTTTGACGAAAAGGAGCAAGCTGCTCAACTAATACAGCCCCTAAATCCTTTTTACAGGATGTACAAAGAAGTTTTCCACTTTTACAATCCTGAAAAATTTTCTCCAGGTCTTCTCCTGAAGAGCCTCCAAATAATTTATGATACTTATATACATTGCACTCTTCAGGATGACCGGGGTCTCCTGCATATATCTTTTTGGGGTCTGTAAACATTCTTTGAGTCTTTTTTAAGATAACCTCAGGCTTATCAGTTAAAGCAATGTAGTTTTCATAAGACTTACCCATCTTTTTCTTTCCGTCCAATCCCAAAATTCTGATATTTTTGGAGAGAAGAGGCTCGGGCTCGGGAAAAATCTCTCCATAAAGATGGTTAAAACGACGAGCTATCTCTCTGGATAATTCCAGATGGGCTAATTGGTCCTCGCCTACAGGAACTCTATCTGCTTTATAGGCAAGGATATCAGATGTCATAAGAACAGGATACCCTAAAAGTCCATAATTATTCTCCCCTCCTTGATTGAGTTTTTCTTTGTAGGTAGGACACCTCTCAAGCCAGGAAACAGGGGTAATCATAGAAAGAATAAGGTGAAGTTCAGCATGCTGTGGAATATGGGATTGCACAAAAAGAGTGGATTTTTGAGGATTAAGTCCTGCAGAAAGCCAATCAATTAAAACTCTTTTGATATTTTCCTTAATCTCTTTTGTCTCTGTTCTATCGGTAAGAGCATGCCAGTTGGCAATCATAAAAAAACATTCATATTTTTCTTGTAATTTTACCCACTCGGAAAGAACTCCAAGATAGTGTCCTAAATGGAGCCTCCCTGTAGGTCTCATTCCACTAAGTATACGCTCTTTATCCATAAATAATATATATCTTTACTTTATTTCATTAGTAGTTTATCTTCTCTTTTCCCTCTAATCCTCTAATCCTGCACTTTAGGAGAGTTTACCTATTACTTTTATTGGTCGGGGCGACCGGATTCGAACCGGTGACCTCTTGCGCCCCATGCAAGTGCGCTAAACCAGACTGCGCTACGCCCCGCTCTCAATCTAATATCTTTGCTATCTCCTCCAGCTCCTCTTTTATACCAATAAAATTAAGTCTCTCATTCTTACTCTTACCTACCTCTTTTTGCGCCCCTTCAATGGTGAATTTTTTCTCGTATAATAATTCTTTTATCCAAAGAATCAATTCAACATCTTTTCTTTGATATCTTCTATGTCCGCCGCGACTTTTTTGAGGTCGAATTTCTTTAAATTTATTTTCCCAAAAGCGTATTACATAAGTAGGAAGATGCGTAATTTTGCTTACTTCTCCTATAGAAAAAAATAATTTCTCTGGAATTTCACTTTTTTCCCTTTCTTCTTTTTTCTCAGAATAGTTCATTTTTAAAGGTGTTTGCGGGAGGCAGAAAATTTCTTCTGCCTCCCTTTTTGAAAATTATTATCCTACAGCTTCTCTTAAATTTTTACCTGCCTCAAATTTAGGGACTTCTTTAGAGGGGATCTGGATTTCCTCACCTGTTTGAGGATTTCTTCCCCGGCGTGTTTTCCTCCTTTTCACCTTAAAACTCCCAAATCCAACCAGGGTAACTTTTTCTCTTCTCGCCAGAGAATCTGTGATAACGGAAGTCACTGTATCCACCGCTTCTCTGCAGACCCTTTTTGTCAAACCCGTCTGGTTGGCTACCTCCTCTACTAATTCAGCTTTGTTCATCTTCTCCCTCCTTTATGGGATAATTCTGGAATTATATGCTCTCTTTTTTCACCCCCTCTCCTAATTTCATCTCTTCACCTTTTAAAAGTCGTTTTATGTTGGAGCGGTGCTTAAATACAATAAATCCCGCTGTTATTATGCTTAATATAATATAAAACCACCCTTCATCTTTCATACAAAGCCAAATAAACAAAGGAAGAGTACATCCCGAGATTGTTGAACCGGAAGAAACATAGCGAGTTAAACCTACAACAGCTATCATAACTAAAACAGCAAATATAAATGGAAGGGGAGTTAAAGATAAAAACACTCCGGCGGTTGTGGCTACCCCTTTTCCCCCTTTAAACTTTAAGAAAATAGTCCAATTATGTCCTATAATAGATAGCAATCCCACCATTCCCCCGCTTATCTGAGGATTGATTCCCGCAAGAGGCGAGATAAGATAACCTATACATACGGCAATAACCCCTTTTCCTATGTCTGCAATTAACACCACCAAACCCGGAAAAAATCCGAGCACACGTAAAGCATTAGCAAATCCTATATTCTCACTGCCAAAATCTCTTATATCGATTCCCTTAAAAAACTTCCCTACAAGATAACCCGAAGGAATGGAACCCAAAAGATATCCCGTAAATAATCCTAATATAAAAGAAGTCACTCTCTATTTCCTACCTCTCTTTTTAACTTTTTCCTCATTTTATCTTCTATTAAATCTCCTATTACTATTTTATCATCTTCAATATAAGAGTAAAGATTAGTATTCTTTTTATCTTTATCTTTTCCTTTTTTCTCTTTTAATTGGCGTATACTCAACCTGACTCTTCTTTTTTCTTTATTAATTTCTACAATTTCTGCTTCTATTTTACTTCCTACGGTAGCAACTTTTTGTGGATGAGAAACATACTCTTTGTCTAACTCAGAGATATGAATAAGTCCATCTATTCCGGGAACCAGATTTACAAAAATCCCGAACTTGGTTATTTGTCGAACTTCAGCAGAAACTATATCTCCTACTTTATATTTCTGCAGGAGTTCTTGCCAGGGGTCGGGTTTGGTCTGTTTTAAACCTAAAGAAATCTTTTTTTTCTGAACATCAATATCTAATATCTTTGCTTTTACTTTTTCTCCCTCGCGTAAGATTTCTCTTGGATGTTCCACTCTTTTATCCCAGGAAAGTTCGGAAATGTGGATTAAACCTTCTACTCCTTCCTCGAGTTCAAGAAAAGCTCCAAAACCCTTAAGCTGAGTGACCCTTCCCTCCACTTCTGAATCCACCTGGTATTTTTTCTCAACCTCTGTCCAGGGGTCAGGTTTGGTCTGCTTTAAACCTAAAGAAATCTTTTCTTTTTTTTTATCTATCTTCAACACCTTTACTTTTATTTTCTCACCTATAGAAAGTATATTATGAATATCATTTACCCATCCCCAGGAAAGATCTTCTGGATGAATCAATCCATCAATTCCTCCTAAGTCCACAAAAACACCAAATTTGGTTATCGAATTTACTCTCCCGGTAACCATATTACCCTCTTTAAGTGTAGCGAAAACTTTCTTCTTCTTTTTTCCTTTTTCCTCAACTAATAATAACTTTCTGGAAAGAACTATATTTTTAGAGTTTTTATCTAATTCTACCACTTTAAATGGTAGATTTTTACCAATAAATCTTTTAAGATTCTCCTTTCTTTTTAGACTTATATGAGAAGCAGGGATAAAAGCATTTAGTGGTCCTGAACTTGCCATTAATCCCCCTTTTATCACTTTCTCTATTTTTACTACTATAGGAATTCCTCTTTTTAAAGCCTCTTCAAACTTTGCCCAATTTAAACGGAAATCTGCTTCCTTTTTGGAAAGCAAAAGATGTCCTCTTTCATTCCTGTTTAGTACATAAACTTGCATTATCTGTTCTACTTTGACTTTTTTCTCCTCTCCGGGAGGAAATTCTTGCCAGGGCATAAAACCTTCACTTTTCGCTCCTACATTTAATAAAACTCCTCCTCTACTTATTTGCACAACCTTACCTTCTATTATATCTCCTTTTTTTGCCGGCTGGAAATTTCCATATTTTTTGATTACTTTGCAGAAGCTTTCTTCTTCGCTCCTCCTTTCCATTCCATCATCAGATGTTTTGTTTGAAAATTCTTCTTTTTCCGATTCAGACACTTTAAACTCCCTTTATTTATATCTTCAATTAATGGATAAAAGTCTTTTTTTTACTCTTTCTATCATTTCTTTAGAAGTAGAAGTTCCTCCAATAATACCAACCTTATTTAAATTTTTATATTCTTTCTCCACTAAATCATCCTCTCTTTCTATAAAATAAGTTTTAACCCCTACATTTTGGCATAGTTTAACTAATTGATAAGTATTAGAACTATTATGTCCTCCTACAACTATTATTACAGGAACCTCTTCAGCTAAATTTTTAGCATCTTTCTGCCTCTGCTTTATTACCTCACATATGGTGTTAAAGACTCTACATTCTTCACTTTTTTCCACTAAATCTTTTACTATATTCCTGAAATTGTCAAGGTTTTCTGTAGTTTGAGCTATTACTCCCATCTTTTTTATAAAAGGGAGTTTTTTTGCCTCCTGAGGAGTTCTAATTACATAGACCTTCCCTTTGTTTATCCCTGCTGTTACCCCTATTACCTCAGGATGAGAAGCTGCACCAATTACAATCACCTGGTAAGACTGTTGAGAAATAAGTTTTGCTATTTTTTGCACCTTCAATACATAAGGACAGGTAGCATCCAACACTTTCAATCCCTTCTTCACTGCATTCTCTTTTAGGGAAGGGCCTACCCCATGAGCTCTGATGACTATAGTCCCCTTTTTAACTTGAGATAGGTCAGCGACGGATTCGATTCCTTCCTCTTTCAACTCCTCTACAACCTGAGGATTATGAATTAAATCTCCCAATGTGTAAATTTTTCCACCCTTTTTAGCCTCATCTTTAACCAATTTCAACGCTCTTTCTACCCCAAAACAGAATCCCATTCTCGAGGGAAGAATTATTTGCATAAGAGATAACCATTAGGAATCAAGTAACTCATTTATGCTCTCTATCAATCTTTTATGAAGTTCATCTATCTCATCTTTAGTATAAGATAATTTTTCACCTGGCAAAGGTTTTCCTACGTGGACATTTATTTTAGCTATTCTCACTACTTTTCCCCCTCTTGGTAATGCCTTATCTGTTCCTTGAATAGCAATAGGCACCAGCGGGACTCCTGCTCTCAGGGCTATTCTTGCTGTTCCTTTCCGGGAAGAGCTGATTTCCCCTTTTCTCTGTCTTCGTGTCCCCTCAGGAAAAAGAACTAATACCTTTCCCTCTCTTAAAATATGCAAAGCTTTCTTGTAAGCTTTGCCATCAAATCCTTCCCTTTTAAGGGGAAAGGCTCCTAAACTACCTATTAAGAGAGAAAGAAAAAAATTTTTAAACAACTCCTCTTTTGCCATAAAATTTATCTTTCGTGTAGTGAGAAGAGCTATAACTATAGGGTCTAAGTAGCTTAAGTGGTTAGAAGCAAGGATTATTCCCCCTACCGAAGGAATATTCTCTTTTCCCTGAGTTTTTATTCCAAAGAAAACTTTAAAAATTACAAAAGCTAATTTCCATAATAGACTATACCATAGGGAGGTTTCCTTCATTAGATAATTTTTTCTTCACTATTTTTAATATCTCTTCCACTGTTTGAGAGATGTTTAAGTAAGTATTATCTATGACTGTTGCTCCTTTTGCTCTTCTTAAAGGAGCATATTCTCTTTGAGTGTCTATACGGTCTCTATTAAGTAACTCTGTAAAAACTTCCCTTTTCTTTAAAGATAAACCCTTTCTTCTCTGTTCTTCCCACCGTCTTTTTACCCTTTCCTTCAAAGAGGCATTAAGAAATATCTTAATCTCGGCCTCCGGGAAGACTACTGTCCCTATATCTCTACCTTCGGCTACTATTTTGCCTTTTTCTCCCATAATCCTTTGTTGAGCAACCATTACTTCTCTCACCCTTTTTGCACCAGAAACCAGAGAAACAAATTCATTTACTTTCGGAGAACGAATTAAAGAACTCGCTTCTTCCCCGTCCACATAAACTCTTGTCTTACCATCAAACTGAGGTCTTAAAAGGATTTGGGTTTCTTTAGCTAAAAGACAAAGCGTTTCTTCATTCTTGAGGTCTACTTTATTCTTTAAAGCTTTCCATGTCAAGGCTCTATACATAGCTCCTGTATCTATGTACGAATATCCTAATCTTTTAGCAAGAAGATGGGCAGTTGTGCTTTTCCCCGATGCCGCTGGCCCATCAATAGCAATAATAGGACCTATTTTGCACCGGGAAGAAGAGTTCTTAGAAGTTATGAATGAATCTTTCATTTTTTTCTGATAGTAATGGTAAGTTTCGTAAAATTCAGAATTGAGAA
>JAYEHT010000159.1:7103-12376 GCA_034659655.1 Candidatus Aerophobota bacterium
GCTGGCCCATCAATAGCAATAATAGGACCTATTTTGCACCGGGAAGAAGAGTTCTTAGAAGTTATGAATGAATCTTTCATTTTTTTCTGATAGTAATGGTAAGTTTCGTAAAATTCAGAATTGAGAACTAAGAAAGAAGCCGGCCGGTCTCGCTGACATTCGCTTCGCTCATTTTCCATCCACAGGATGCGCTCGACTCGGCTTCGAATCCCCTCACTTCCTATACGAACTCTACCTCTCTAATCCTGTTTTTCTGTTTTTTCTGGTTTTCCCTCTAATCCTTTAGTCCTCTAATCCTGTTTTTTTAGTCCTCTAATCCTGCTTTTATCTGGTGGAGGCAGGGGGATTCGAACCCCCGACCTCGTCCACGCCAAGGACGCGCTCTCCCTACTGAGCTATGCCCCCCGTTTTTTAAGCTTCCTCAACAAATACAGTCTTTTGAGCATCAGCCCACAATCTTTCTAATTGATAAAATTCTCTTCCTTCTTTAGAAAAGATGTGTATCACTATTATCCCAAAATCTAAAAGTATCCAACATTTATTGGTAAAATCTTTAGCCCCAATGAGTTTCAGTCCGTTTTCCTTCAGTCTCTTTTCTAATTCCTGGGCAATACTTTGCATATGCGAAGATGATTCCCCGCTACAGATAACAAAATAATCAGCCATTAGCGATATACCTTGAAGTTTTAAAAGAACAATACTTTTTGCTTTTTTACTCTCCACTATCTCAATAACTCTTTCAACCAGTTTTTGGGGAACCAAGCTCCCTACTCCTTTATCTTCCTCCTTTTGAAGTTCCTATTATACAGAATTTATCTTTTTTCGTCAAAAATAAGATTTTTTAAGCCTTAACCTTTCTACTTTAGCGAATGGAAAAGCTTCGAATTTAACACTATTCACCATCGACCATTCACTCTTACCTATAAATATTATTCTTATAAATATAATTTTCAACCGCTTCTGGTAAAAGATACTTAATAGATCGTCCTCTCTTTATTCTTCCCCTGATTTCAGTAGAAGAAATAGCTAAAGCAGGAACTTCAATCAGGTAAGTACACTTTCTAAATCGAGAGTCTACTTTATTCATATCTAATTTATAACCGGGTCTTGAAACAGCAACAAACTTAGTTAATTTTGGCAGATCTTCTACTTTATGCCAGGTAGAAATTTCAGCTATAGCATCAGCTCCTGTAATAAAGTAGCAATCTACTGTTCCTCCATAAACTTTTTTCAGCTCTAAGATGGTATCTCGCGTATAAGACTCGCCTTCCTTTTTTACCTCTATGGATGACACAGAAAAATATTTGTTGGCGATTGTCGCCAGCACCGTCATCATCCAACGATGGTCAGGGGAAGCAATTTCATTGTCATCCTTATGGGGAGGTTTACCGGAAGGAATAAAAATAACTTTATCTAATTTAAACTCATCCCTGACCACCTCTGCTGTTACTAAATGCCCATGATGGATAGGATTGAAAGTTCCTCCCATAATTCCCAGTCTCAACATTTTTTACTCATTTTGCATATTCAATATAGCGAAGTTCTCTAATTACTGTTACCTTAATCTGTCCGGGATAACACAAATCTTTCTCTGTTCTTTTAGCGATTTTTTGGCACAATCTCCTTGCCTTTTCATCATCGATCTTCTGAGGTTGAACCATAATACGTATTTCTCTGCCCGCTTGAATAGCATAAGCCTTATCTACTCCTTGAAAAGAGATAGCTATATTCTCCAGATCTTCAAGGCGTTTAAGATAAGCTTCTAATACCTCCTTCCTTGCGCCAGGCCGAGCGGCAGATATAGCATCTGCTGTTTGAATGAGAGCACCCAGAGTAGTTTCATCAAGCTTATTATCATGATGTGCCGCGATAGCGTGGACAACTTCCGGGGATTCTCCATACTGTTTAGCTATCCGTGCCCCAACTAAAGCATGGGGACCTTCCATTTGCTGGTCAACAGCCTTTCCAATATCGTGAAGAAGCCCTGCTCTTTTTGCCTGGATATAACTTGCTCCTATCTCCGCTGCCATAATACCAGCTATATAAGATACTTCTTGTGAATGCTTTAACACATTTTGTCCATAGCTGGTACGAAATTTTAATTTTCCCAAAAGATTAGTTAACTCCGAAGGTAAATCAGAAATTCCTGCGTCAAAAACTATCTGTTGGCCTTCCTCTCTAATAATCTCCTCTACATCTTTTTTAGCTTTTTCTACTATCTCTTCAATTCTTGCTGGATGTATTCGAGAGTCTGCAATAAGCCTTTGTAAACTGATTTCAGCTATTTTTCTCCTTAAAGGATCAAAGCAGGAAATAATCACAGTTTCAGGTGTATCATCTACAATTAAATCTACTCCTGTAAGTGCCTCAAAAGCTCTTATATTTCTTCCCTCTCTACCTATTACTCTCCCTTTCATATCATCATTGGGTAAGGTAACAGTAGAAATAACTGAATCCATTGTTTGATCCACAGCACAACGTTGGATAGCAGTAGCTACAATTTTTCTTGCTCTTTTATTAGCTGTTTCTTGAGCCCTTTTTTCTACTTTTTGGACAATCTCAAACGCCTCTTCTTCCGCCTCCTTCCTTACATCTTCCAGTAAGCTTTTTTTTGCCTCCCCGGCAGAAATACCAGCTATTTTTTCTAACTCCTCCCTCCGTTTAATTTCTAAAGCTTCTATCTCCTTCTCTTTTTCTTCTAACTTCCGGTCTTTAAAGGATATCTTTTTCCCCTCTTTCTCCACTTCTTGCAAGCGATGATCAAGGTTCTCCTCCCTTTCTATCAATCTCTTGGACAATCTATGAAGTTCCTCTCTCTTTTTCTCTATCCTCTGTTCTAAAGCATTTCTCAGTCTCTGAAGTTCCTCTCTTTTTTCCAGTTCGATTTCTCTTCTTTTGTTTTGTATCTCTTCCTCTATCTGAAGTAACCTATTTTTTGCTTTATTCAATATGGATTTTGCTCTATATCTATCGATAAAGGTAGTTACTGCCCATCCTGTTAATGCCGCTAATAAGATATATATTAATCTTAAAATCATATCTCAGCCACCCCCTGTTTTAACCCGCTGCTTATTTTTTTCAAAGAGCTAATCTTCTTTTATTAAAATACAACTTTTAAATCTTTTTGTCAAGCAAATGATAGAATTAAGAATTAAGAATTATAATCCCAGATTCGGCAAACTATGCCATTTCATGCTAAAAGTTCATTTTTTGCATTTTCTTAATACAACTTTAGTTCAATTTGCAAGTTAAGGTGACAATTTTTACTCCTGACTCTCAAAAATTTGTCTTTTGCCTGAATTCAGGCAAATTTTGGCGTACTCTCCTTATTAAAGGCTAAAAAGGGAAACTTCGCCATCTTTTTAATGAACGAGCAGTTAAGCCACGTAATAAGGTTTACCTCTGGCTAATTCTCTAAAAATATAGTCTACAAGCTCCTTGTAGGGATGAAATTTAGAGAACTTGATAAAGTACTGCTTTTTCTTTCTCTGAATTAATGCTGGCAGATTTAAAAGGTACATTCGGACCCACTTAATGCACTTGGACTTAAACTCTTCTGGGAAAAGGAATCTTTTAAACCAGTTTAGAATATTATAGACTAAAGCTACCAGGAGGATATAGACCTCATTTCCTCTTTTATTATGTACAGGAAGCTTATCTAAATTGAAACCAAGCTTTTGCTCTTTGATTCTATTCTCTACCGTGGCTCGGTTGTTGTAAAACCTATAGCAGGATAGCTTATCCAGCTCTTTCTCGGAGGTACTGGTCACATAGAAGCTGTATTCAGTTAAGGTAGCAGGCTCAACCAGATCCCCAAAGATGTCCTTCTCTTTTTCGTTGTAGTTGGGATTGGGGAAAAGAGATTTCTTGATGATCATTCTTCGCTCATTTTTCCATGTTCCATAAGCGTATTGTATTTCAGTAAGGTAAAGAGCATCCTTTTCTATCTCTTCCCACTTCTCTTCGGGCAAAGAGGATGCCATCTTCCTTAAGGGACGAGTATTTTTGCTAGCGGCTACATACCTTATTCCCTTTTCTTCTAAATACTCGAAGGTATTTTCTCCAAAGTAACCCTTATCTAATCTGGCAAAGACAACCTTATAGTTTTCAGGAAGAAGCGAAAAGGTATCTTCAAAAAACTCCTTGAAGCCTGTTTTGCTGTGAGATTTTCCGCCATCTAATCTAAGATTTACGCAGTCTCCATTGTTAGCAATAAAGGCTGCCTTTATGGAGTAGCTGGGTCTACCCTTCTTGGTAGGATTATAGCCGATTTCAGCTCCTTCTTGTTTGCCATAGACTGTAGCCACGGTGGAATCTATATCAAGACCTATCTCCACTATCTTATCAGTTTGATTGGCTTTATGAAGATTTTGGGAGATAGTCTTGCGCATCTTCTCTACTTCTTTACTGGATGCCTTGGTGAGCTGTCTTCTAAGGTTAGTCTCCTCTGGGAGTTGATCTAAACCTAAAGCTTTTGTTAGGCCAGCATCGTTCCTTATAGCATTTAGATGATAGAGCCTGTTCACTCCCACTGTTATTCCAGCTATGGCTGATAGGAGGATATCACTGGTTGAGTAAATGTACCCCTCGTGGTCAAATACATCCTCTAAGTCTTCCTCTATGCCCATTTTCTCTATGAAAGAGATGAGAAGAGGCATTCCTCCAAAGCCTGTTAAATTTGGCTGGTTAAAGTAGATTCTACTGTTGTAAGGGGTTATCTTTCCCTCTATATCACAGGCATTGATGGGATTGTACTTTTTGAATAGCTCTGTTTGAGATTTAATCCATTTACTACACTGCTTAGGAAAAGGGTTAATATAGAAGGTTTTCTCATCTTCGCTTTCCTGACCCCACTTTTGTGAGATAACTGGGAGAGGATCGACTTTAATTTGCTTCATTTTTTTCTCCTGATGTTGTTAATAAATTTTCTCTATTATACATCAGAAGAGAATTTTAGTCAAATTTAACCCTCTTATTTTTTACTTTTTATTAGATTTTTTCAAAGAGCAAAATCTTCGAATTACCGAAAATAGGATAAACTATCATCTTTTTGCTCCCAACTATAGTAACCCTTCTTAGTTTGCAAGGCGAAAGCCAGCTTAAATGAAGATGAGCTATAATTTCATTAGAGAACTCTATAGTGAGAAAAGCTACATCCTCAATATTCTTCTGGATATAACAACTGCCTCTCGCATTTACAGATACAGGCTCGGCATTTAACCAGAAAAGCAAAACAGAAATATCATGAGGTCCTAAATCCCATATAACACAAT
>JAYEHT010000160.1:0-2403 GCA_034659655.1 Candidatus Aerophobota bacterium
CTCTACCAAATAAACAAACTAATCCAAGAAGGATTTAACTTAGAAGATATTAACTTTACTATAGAGTGGACTATCCAGAATAAATCTGATCTTTACAGCTTTGGAATAATTGCAGAAACCATTGGGGAAGCTTTAGGTGAGAGACAAAAGTACCTGGCAACCCAACAAGAAAAAGAAAGGCTGGAAAAAGAGAAAGAAGAAAAGCAAAAAAAGCAAGAAGAGGAAGAAAAAATACAGCGGAAAATTGAGCAGACAAGAAACACTCTCTCCCAAGAGGAGTTGGCAAAGATTCATCGAGAAGCAGAAAGTGCAGTCGAAGCTCAAGGAAATGATAAAAGATTTGGGCAGGACATCCTGATGAGAATTAAAGAGAACGAGATTATAAGAAATTTATACTTTAAAACCCCAGAAATAAAAGAAAAGTAGATATGTATGACCTGATAAACTGCTGCCAAAGTGAAAAATTTACAGGAGGGTTTTAAATGCCACCCTTTTTTAATTTTAAATCAAAAAGATTTTTCCTTATAACTTTAGTAGGCTGTGGCTTAGCGGCAGAGTTTGTAATACTCTATTATTTCCTTATTTTAGTTCCAAAGAAGCTTCGTGTAAAACCCCCAGTTAAACCGCCTAAAAAATATCTCGTTGAGGTTCGAGAAGACAAAATTCCCCATTTTACTCTTTTAAAAAAAGATAATCTTGAGAAGTTTAAAAAAGCATTTAAGAGAGAAGAAGGGTACCTCTTTAAAAAAATAACTCACGAGAGAAAATTTCCTTTTGGCAGAGGGAAGCTCCCGCCTTCTGTGATTAAGCAATCAGCAAAGCTTCTTTTAAAAACCTTTCGGGAAGCGGAAACAGAAGAGGAGTTGAACAGGCTCATAAAGAAGCGCTTCCTTGTCTACCAGGCTATCGGGAGGAAAGGAGAAGGAAAAGTTCTTTTCACGGGCTACTACACTCCTTTATATGAAGGAAGCCTGAGAAAACATGGCCCTTACAAGCATCCCCTTTACCTAGAGCCAAAAGATTTGAAGGCAGCCAAATTGGAAAAGTTTGACCCCTCTCTTGAAGGAGAGAAGATATTCTACAGGATTGATTCTTCCAAAAAAGAGATTGTTCCCTACTGGAGCAGAAAGGACATTGTAGAAGATAAGGTTTTAAAAGGAAAAGACTTGGAGTTTGTGTACCTGAAGAATAGAATAGACAGATTTTATCTTATGGTTCAAGGATCAGGAAAAATCGTTTTAGATGATGGCAGGACTTTCTGGGCAAGGTATTCAGCAAAAAACGGGAGACCTTACACCAGTCTGGGCAAACTTCTGATAGAAGAGGGAAAGATACCCAAGGATAAGATCTCCATCCAATCGATTAAGGAGTACTTCCGTCATCACCCTCACCTAATAGACAACTACCTTCTTCAAAATAAGTCTTTCATCTTTTTTGCGAAGTCAGAAGGAAAGGGGGGTGCTGTTGGAGCTGCAGGATGCGAGCTTACGCCAGAGGCCTCTATAGCTGTAGATAAGAGCATATTTCCCTTGGGAGCCATAGCCTACATTGAGTATCCTGAACCTGAGGTTGACAAGGAAGGTGTGCTGGTGGGCACAAAAAAGAGGACCAGGTTTGTATTCTGCCAGGATACAGGGGGAGTTATCAAAGGCCCGGGGAAGGCGGATATCTACTTTGGGGAAGGGGGAAAAGCTCTGGCTAAGGGCGGGCATCTTAAAGATATAGGAAGGCTTTATTTTCTCATAAAGAAAGGTAGTTAGCCTTTACTAGAAGAAGAGTAGCGGCAGAGATAATCAAAAACATTTTGTTTAAAGAGGTGAGATAAAATGGGAGCAAAGATAAGTTTTGTAATTTCTACTGTTGCTTTAGTTATAGCTGTTGTTGGATGTGTGCTGGCTGTTCAATTATTCTTTTTCCAACCAGCTCCTCTAACAGAAGAGAAGGCTACAGTTTTAATTGAAGAGAAAATAGAGAAGCTCTCCTCACAAATTAAAACCTTGCAGAAAAGAAAAATAGAACATGTCAAAGGAGGTAAACAGATGACCTGGAAGATTAAAAGTTCTGCGTTTAAAGAAGGAGAAGCTATTCCCAAAAAATTTACTGCAGATGGTGAGAATATATCTCCACCTCTTTCATGGGGTTCTCCTCCAGAAGAAACAAGATCTCTTGCTTTAATCTTAGAGGATCCTGATGCTCCTGTTGGAGTTTTTACCCATTGGATAATTTATGATATTTCTCCTGATGTAACAGAGTTTCCTGCCAACATTCCCAAAGAAAAGAAAGTAGAGTCTCTGGGTGAGGCGAAGCAAGGCAGAAATGATTTTGGAAATATAGGTTATGGAGGACCATCGCCTCCTCCTGGTCCTGCTCACAGGTATATCTTTAAATTGTATGCTCTAAAAG
>JAYEHT010000161.1:0-2402 GCA_034659655.1 Candidatus Aerophobota bacterium
GCTTATGACGCTATAACTTCGAAAAGGCCTTATCGTTCAGCCTCCTCTGCTCAAGAAGCAATAGAGGAAATAAAGAAAAATACAGGAACCCAATTTGATGAAAAAGTGGTGAAGGTCTTCTTTAAAGTGTTAAATCAAAATGCTACTTGATGTGATGGTTTTTTCTCTAATTGTAGGATTACTGCGAAGAGGGAGGTGGGAAGGATTAGCTAATCTTCCCATAAAAAAGGTAGGATTAATTATCTCAGCATTTTTAATTCAATACATCCTTGTATTTTTTGGAGAAAGAGGTTTTCAACTATTCTCTAAGATAGGAGTATATCTTCATATCTTTTCCTATGTTTTATTGTTGATGGCACTCTTGTACAGTAGAGAGATAAAAGGAATGAAGCTCATAGGAATAGGAGTAGCAATTAACTTCATAGCTATCCTTGCAAATGGTGGTCAGATGCCTGTATCAGCTGAAGCTCTGTTAAAAGCAGATATGAATGATATGTTATCTCTTTTATATAATAAAAGCTATGTTGTCCATACTCTATTAACTGAAAAAAGCCACCTAAAATTCCTGACAGATATAATACCCCTTCCTCATCCTTACCCAAAACCACGTGTTTTGAGTGTAGGTGATATAGTTATGAGCATTGGTCTTTTTATCTTAATTCAGTGCAGTATGGTAAAGAAGAAAGGCAAATAAATTTTTTTATTGAATGTCTAATAGAGAGGAGAAAAAATGGATATGGAGTCTTTATTAAAAATGACGGGGGAAAGAAGAGCTTCAGATTTACATATTATAGCTGGAGTTTCTCCTGTGTTTCGCATTGACGGAGAATTAAAGACATTCGGAGAAGAAAAAATTACTCCCGAAGAGTCAAAATCCCTCGTCTATTCGCTAATGAGTGAGGAGCAGAAGAAAATTTTTGAAAAGAGAAGAGAGTTAGATTTCTCTTTCGGTATCTCAGGAGTAGGACGCTTTAGGATAAACGCTCACTTTCAAAGAGGATCAATAGCTATGGCCATCAGACACATCCCCAATGATATCCCTTTAATTTCTGAGTTAAATCTTCCCTCCGTACTTAATGAACTCGCTCTTAAGAAGCAGGGAATGGTGCTGGTAACAGGACCAGCCGGTTGCGGAAAGTCGACAACTCTGGCGGCTATGATAGAGATAATAAATAAGGAAAGAGCGTGTCATATTATTATCATAGAGGACCCTATCGAATATCTCCATTCACACAAAAAAAGTGTGGTAGAACAGAGAGAAATAGGAGGTGACACATTCTCCTTTACCAATTCTTTAAAATTTGCTCTTCGTCAAGACCCGGATGTTATCCTTATAGGAGAATTGAGAGATTTAGAGACTATAAGCACAGCTATTACAGCTGCTGAGACAGGTCATTTAATTTTGGGAACTTTACATACTCCGGATGCCCCTCAGGCTATCGATAGACTTGTTGGTGTTTTCCCTCCTTATCAGCAACCTCAGATAAGAATGCAATTATCTACATCCCTGGAGGCAATAATAAGCCAAAGACTTCTTCTTAGGAAGGACGGCGCAGGAAGGGTGCCTGCCGTGGAATTATTAATTGCTACATCCGCGGTGAGTAATTTGATTCGCAGTGGTAAAACTCATCAGTTATACACAGTTATGCAAACAGGAGGACAAGCAGAAATGCAAACAATGGATCAAGCATTAAAGGCACTGGTAGATAAAGGGTTGATAAGTTTCTTGACAGCTTTAAAAGAAGCAAGAGACCCAAAAAACTTTCAAAGTCTGTTCAGTAAACCCCGTTAGATGTTTACTATCTAACAGGGTAAATAAGATTAATAGGTGTTATCTTAAGAGCCGGCCCCATTAATATAAAATGAGATCAAAAGGTATGTATAGAAGACATATAGAAGGAAAAAAGGAGGCTTTTTTTTGGACATTTATTGCTTTCGGCGTGAGCATCATCGTCTCCAGATTAATTGTTTTAGATGTGGAAAAAGGAGAGGCTATTTTTAGTTATTTATATATAAAAGGGTATCATATTCACCACTTTTATTATGGGATACTTCTTTTAATTATTTCTAACTGGTTAGCTTTAATCAGATACAAGAGATTATATAGAAGAATTTTTAAAGCATTAGCCAGCATTATGTTTGGAGGCGGATTGGGATTAGTAACCGATGAGTTTGGACTGTTGTTGACTATGGAATTCGGAATCAAAGGCAGTTATTGGGCACCCCAATCTTATTATGCGATAGGAACAGTCTCCTCCATCCTTTTAGGATGCTTACTTTTCTTAAAAGCGGATTAATATAACTTCATTACCGCCTGTTTAGGGAAAAAGATGGGCGTAATCACCAATATAACTCCTCAAAAAAACAACCCGAATAGATTCTCTCTCTTCATAGATGGAAAA
>JAYEHT010000162.1:0-2398 GCA_034659655.1 Candidatus Aerophobota bacterium
CAATGGAAATTTACAGAGATATTTTAGCTTCAATCGAAATTAAAGAAGTCGAAATGTTCGCCTTTGCCCATAAAGCCGGAGAGGCAGAAATAAGACATGGAATTTGCATAAAAGATAGCTTTAACTTAGATATAGATTTTAATATGGACTTTGATGAGGTATTGCAATGAAAAAGGGACGAGAGAAAAAGGAAGATTAATGGAGGGATAAAATGAAACCTTACAAATCTGACGAATTTAAGCGATTTTTTGAAGTCTATAAAAGAAAAGCTTGTAACGTGACGGCAGCTTGTGACGCAGTTGGAATTTCGAGGCAGACTTATTACGAATGGCGTAAAGAGGAAGAATTTACTCAAAAGTGTGAAGAAGCAGAAGAAAGCCTTCTGGACATGGCTGAGGTTCAACTTATAAAGAATATCCGAGAAGGGAACGAAAGAGCGTTGGAATTTTACTTATGCAATCGGGCTCCTAACAGGTGGAAGAAAACAATAAAGCAGGACTTAAGTAGTCCGATAAAAGTGGAACCAGAACTTCCTGCTTTTATAACTGAAGAAAAATTGGAAAAAGTAAGAGAAATAATTTTCGGAGGTGAGGAATCAGACGAAGACAAAGAGCGTCGTAAAAAAGCGGCAGAGTTTAGAAATCGTCAAGCACCTCCTACCGAAGAATAAAGATATGGTTATATAAGAGCCGACTTTCATACCAAATTTTAAGGCATTTAAGAGGGGTTAAAAAAATAATAGAAGATTTATAAGCCTTCACCCTTCAACTCAAAAAATAGGGGCGTTTCTGAGACGATTTGGGGAGATTTTTAAGAAAGCTAATCTCAAAAAATGCTTTATTAAAAAACTAACAAAAGAAAGAGTTAAAATTGGTTATTATAAAAAACTTGGGAAAAGAATCATCTTTATTAAAGATAAGAGAAAATATCTCTGGAGGGAAAAGAAGTTGAGAATGATATTCGAGAAGGTAAAATTAACAAATATAGAGCTGGCTTGGAAAACAAGGCTTTAAAAAGAGCTTAATATGGATAAGTAAAAAAGAGAAGGTCTTATTGGGCCGGCTTACTTAAAGAAAGTGCTTGGCGAGGCTTTTTACATTGAATATAACAAAAGGGTTAATGTGTAAAGTAAAAGATAGCTCAATCTAAATAGCTCTCTATTAATAATGGATTAGGGGATGTATGAATTTTTACTCTCTATTTTTTTACCATTACCTCTTGACTTGCTTAACCTTTATGTTATAATTAGGCAAAAAGTAAAGTTAAGAGAGGTAAGATTATGAACACAGTCGAACCAATTAGAGACCGCAAGAAAATCCTTGCGATAAAGGGAAATCTAAAGGCTGATAAGGACCCTCGGGATTATTTACTGTTCACTATGGGTATCAATCTGGCTTTAAGGATTAGCGACCTCTTAAAGCTCAAGGTGAGCGATGTCTTAAATGGCGAGGGTAAACCTGTCAGCTCTCTTTATTTAAGAGAACAGAAAACTAAAAGAGAGAAGAAAATCAAGCTCAACAAAGCTGTTATAGAAGCTCTGGAGTTTTATTTTAAGAAAGCTCAGATTTTCAACCCGGACCAGCTTCTATTTACATCGCATCGTTCAAGTAAACCTCTGGATAGGATTAGGAGCTGGCAACTGATTAGGAAATGGTGCCGGGAAGTAGGCCTGAAAGAGGAGAGATATGGGACGCATACTTTAAGAAAGACCTGGGGATACCAAGCAAGGATAGCAGGAGTATCGCTGGATCTAATATCAGAGAAGCTGGGACATCGTAACTCGCAGGTTACCCGGCGATATATCGGGATTAGCCAGGATGAGGTGCAAAAGGTAGAAGACCAAGTTTGCTTATAATAGCTTCAGTAAATCAACACAAGAGCTAATAAGAGCTAATCTTAAGAGGGGGTCAAAAGGGTAGGTTATATTATACGGCTTACTTCAACAAAAGCTATTATATTAGCTCTGGTGAAGCGTTTTTTGAGAAAACATTAAAAAGGAGGATTAAATGGGGAAATGGGAAGATATAATATGGGAGGAGAAGGAATATATTGGTGTGGTTACTCCAGCAATTCCGATGTATGGAGTATATTATGAGGATGGTAAGATTTTTAAAGTACAAATTTCAGAATACTCAGAGAAGAAGATCAAAACAAGAGGGGGAAAATTGCCTTAAAAGGCTAAATAAGAGCTATTTTGGAGAAAAGGTGGGGACTAAAATAAAAAAATCACCCATATAAGTGGTAAGAATTCATTTCAAAAGCCTGTTATATCGATTTCTGCTAGAGAGGACGCCAGATTCTTAACGGGAAAAGTTCCTTTGTCCTACTCACACGGGACAGCGTAGATTCTTGAGGTATAAAAGGTGCTTTATTCCTGGAGAAATTTTCTCCATTAAGC
>JAYEHT010000163.1:0-12276 GCA_034659655.1 Candidatus Aerophobota bacterium
TTGCCAGAATTTTTGGAGAAAGAATACACATTGAACAATCATTGGTGGGAAAAGTCTTATCCAGCTGAGCCATTACTCCACCGATACCAGGTTTTTTATCAACTAAATATACTTTAAATCCGGATTCTGCCAGATCCAAAGAAGCCTGCATTCCGCCGATTCCAGCACCAACAATCATTACCGCACCAACATTTTTCTCCATCTTAAAACCCTCCTCTATTAAAACTCGGTTAAGGTTTTTACTTTTCTTTATTTAATAAAGGTACATCAATCATTCTGGCTAATACTGCTTTTCCTCTGTATTCTGGGAAAAGTATTGGAGCCTTTCTCCCGGGCTTTATACCAGCTTCTTCAAGCATATTTACATATTTTTTAACATGCTCCAGGGTTAGTTTTCCGTTGCTTTTAACCGATTTTACATACTCTGCACTATTCATCCCAGCTCTTCTACCAAAGACCATACAATCAAGAGTTGAGTTTCCCATAAGTCTATTTTTACCATGCACACCACCTGATATCTCTCCTGCAACAAACAGACCTTCTATATTAGTTTTTCCCTGAGGGTCTGTCTCTACTCCTCCATTCTGATAGTGGAGTGTGGGGAAAACAAGAACAGGGTCTTTTACCATATCAACTCCGAATCTTTCAAACATCCTGACCATAGCTGGAAAAGAGTGCTCAATCCTACCCTTACCATGGATAACATTAATGAGAGGTGTATCCAACCATATTCCTCTCATTCCTGTAGGTGTTATAATTCCCTTATCCCTGGCATAACACTCTCTTATGAGAGCAGAAGCCTCTACATCTCTTGGTTCAAGAGGAAATACAAATGCTTCCCCATCTTTATTTACTGGCTGAGCGCCACTCGTCCTCAGTTTCTCAGTGAGAAGAAGACCTATTATCTGTTGAGGATAAGCAGCTCCGGTAGGATGGTATTGAACAGTATCTGTATCCCTTAGTTTCGCTCCAACACGATATGCAAGAACGACTCCATCACAGGTAGCACCATAATGGTTAGTTGTTGGAAATCCTCTTATATGTAATCTCCCAAAACCCCCGGTAGCAAGAATAGTTGCCTTAGCCTTTACAACCTTATACTCTCTTGTCTCCGAACCCCACAGGAGTGCACCAGCTACCCTATTCTCAGAACTGGTAATAAGTTCAATAGCCGGGTAGAATTCAAGAACAGGTATCTTTCTATTTCTAAACTCATCTCTTAAAACCCGCAGTTCCTCCAATCCAGTATAATCTCTGCAGGCATGCATTCTCCTTCTTGAAGTGCCCCCACCTGTTAGTTCTGTAAAATTACCATCAGGCTCTTTATCAAACATAGCTCCAAGCTTCTCAAGCCACTGTATCACCTGAGGAGCATCTTCTGTAAGCGCTCTTAACACATCAGGCTTGTTTGTAAAATGCCCTCCTCCAAGACCATCAATATAATGGATTACTGGATTATCTTGGGGGCGGTCCGCTGCCTGAGTCCCACCTTGTGCCATCATAGAATTAGCATCTCCATGTCTTAGCTTATTGACAAGCAAAATCTTCTCTGCAGGAACTCCGTAATCATTTGCCAGAAGAGCAGCGCTTGTTCCGGCAAGACCACCCCCTATTATTAAAATATCCGGCTCATAATCCACCCTGCTTAAATCAATCTCCTCAGGGTCTATCACCGGATACGCTTCAAGCAAATCCACTACCTCATTAGGAGCAATATCTCCTTTATTGGGACCAATTTTTATATCTCTTTTGCCGCCGGGAGTATAATCCGGGTGGTAACTAGCTAAAATCTCCTCTTTTTCTTCAGGGCTCATTTGAGGAGGCAACTTTCCTATCCTCTTTGGTCGTGTCTTTTCAACAAGCTTAATTGATTCACGCATATACTCAGGATAACCACCTATAAATTTAAGCTCGGCCATTTTTAATCTCCTTTTTAGTAAACCTCACGTGTTTTCTGTTGCTCTGTATAAAGATTCTTAAGCTCATCGATGCTGAGACTCATAACTCTATCAAACTCTTTATTGAACTCGCCCTTTTCTATTTCTTTAACTCTTTTTTTAGCATTCTTCTCCTCAGGAGAACCATACCTTCCATACATTCTCCTTGCCAACTGGGCAAGATGATACTGAACAATATCAGCAGGACATCTCATTGCGCAAAGTCCACATTGAATACAATCAAAGGAACCTTCAGCAACTGAGGCAAAGTCACCTTTAATTGCTGCTTGAACATAATCCATTACTTCGAGATTCTGAGGGCAAGATTTTGTACAAGTATTGCAAGAGACACATCTTGCAATTTCCGGGTAATACTTGAAAAATACAGATACATCATACTGTTCTTTATTAATATCATAAATAGCCTTTTCCGCAGGAGCAAATGGAATCTGAACCAGATACATCCCATCCTCAACTCTTGTCTGACATGCCATAGCCGTCTGGAGCTTATATTCTCCCTTTTTTCTATAAACAGTGGAGCAGGCTCCACAAAACCCTGCTCTGCATCCACAAGACCTGACAAATTTATATCCGGCATACTCCATAGCCTGCATAATGGTTAGAGCTGCAGGAACTTTATACTCTTCTCCCATTATGTAAATTGTTACCCAATGTTCTATCTCTTTCTCATCCACTCCTCTGGTAACCGACTTGTTTGCCTCAGCAATTTCTTCCATAATATTTTTTTCTTTCTCCATAGTCTTCTCCTGATAGTTGCTATTATTAAAATTGTCTCACCCACTTATTATCTTCTCGTTGAGGCGATTTCAGCAGCATTTATGATCTGATAAACTACAGGGGAGGCAGTTAGCATTGGATGAGTTCCCATCTGGAAAGTTGCTATCTCGTCTGCACGCATCTTGTATTGAATAAGAGCACCGATGAAATTTATCAACTCACCAACTGAGCTACCTCCGTAAACCTGGCTCCCTATGAGTAAACCTGTATCTTTTTCGAAAATCAGTTTTACTCCTAATTTTTTAGTCCCTGGAATACCACCCGGATGTTTATCTGGAGCAACAACCTCGCTCGTTGCAATATCTATATTCAATTCCTTAGCTCTTCTCTCCGTTAGACCTGCAGATCCGACTGCAAGGTCGCCAAAACAGGTCGAGAATATACCTATGGGACACTCCATCCTCTTACGAGTAGCGAACAAATTTGCTCCAACTATCCGAGCTTCAGTAGTGCCAACCGAGGCCAGTCGAATAGCTACCGGTGTACCACTTAGATAACACCTTTTTTCAGCACAATCACCACAGGCAAGAATATCCTCATCGCTGGTTCTCATAAAGTCATCAACCCATATACCCGCCTTCTTATCCACTCTTAAGCCGGCCTTCTCGGCAAGCTCTACATTAGGGACAACACCTATACCTAAAATTACCGCATCCGCCTTAATTTTTTGTCCGTTTTTCAGTTGAACAGATTCTACCTTTTTCACTCCCTGTATAGATTCTGCTTTTCTATCGGTTAAAAGGTTTATACCCCTTTCCTGTAACTTCTCCTCCACACGCCTGCATATTTCCTCATCACAAGCTAAAAGTAAACAATGGGGAAGCAGTTCTATCACTGTTACATTGGGAATTCCTCTTTTCTTACACTCATCAGCAAACTCCAATCCAATGAAACCCCCACCAATAATGACAACATCTTTAGCCCTGTCTAAGGCATCTAAAAGCTTCTGTAAGTAGTTTATCTCTTTCTTTACCACAAAAACATTATCCAGCTCCAAACCTGACAGTGGAGGAACTAAAGGCAAAGAACCTGTTGCCAGTACCAGTTTTTCATAACCAATTGTATCACCCTTAACCGTAGAAAGAGTTTTAGCTCCCTCATTTATAGAGGTAACTTTATCTACAATTAACTCGATACCGTTGTTTGAAAGCACCGTATCGGGCATGAGGTTCTTTTCCGGAGATTTAACAGTCCCGAGAACATAAGGTATACCACAGGGAATTAAAACTTTCTCCTCCTGGCGAATGAGCTTTATCCTGGCATCTGGATAATACCTTCTTGCACTCACAGCCGCAGTAATGCCGGCTGGCCCTCCTCCTATTACAACAACATTCTTTTCCATCATATTCCTCCTTCTACTGTTTCTAACAAATTTTAATTTTAAATAAAAGCATCTACCATTTCAAATATCTGCCTTTTACTAAAATTATTCTGCTGCATCGCTCCTGAAGGACAGGCAGCACTACAGGCACCACATCCTTCACAAATAGCCGGGTTAACCCTGGCCTTTTTTGTTCTTACATCAAGCTCAACAGCATCGTAAGCACAGATATCCACACAGTTGCCACACCCTACACAGACCTCCTCATCAACACTGGCTATAATTGGCTCATGGGAAAGCTCATCTTTGGAGAAAAGGCTAAGTACCTTACTTGCCGCACCGGATGCCTGAGCAACAGCTTCAGGAATATCCTTTGGTGCCTGGGCAGCACCAGCAAGAAAATAGCCAGCAGTAAGACTTTCAACAGGACGAAGCTTGGGATGAGCTTCTGTTAAGAAGCCATAATCATCTGTAGCCAGTCTCAATTTTTCAGCTAGTTTTTTTATCCCTTTGCTGGGAATCATAGCCATAGCCAGAACAACTAGATCCGCCGAGATTTCAATCTTTCTCCCCGTGAGTGTATCAGCTCCCCAAACTCTAATTTTATCTCCATCATTGAACAGTTTAGAAACTCTCCCTCTTAAATAAAGGATTCCATCTTCCTCTATTCCCCTCTGAAGGAACTCCTCATATCCCTTTCCATTACAGCGAATATCCATATAAAACACATAAGCCTGACCGTCGGGAACAGCCTCTTTATAAAGCATAGCCTGCTTGACAGTATACATACAGCATACCTTTGAACAATATGGATAATAATGCTCCGGGTCTCGTGAGCCTACACATTGAATGAATACTACTTCCTTAGGAATCTTACCATCGGATGGTCTATAAGGTATACCATTTGTAGGACCGGAAGGACAAAGTAGCCTCTCCATTTGCATACCATCAATCACATCCTCATACTTTCCACATCCATATTCACCAATTTCCTCTTTATCCATAAGCTCATAACCTGTAGCTACAACAATTGCTCCTACCTCCTCTTCAACAAAAGAATCTTTTTGTTGAAAATCTATAGCTCCTACTGAACAGTTCTTCTCACAGGCTCTACATTTCCCTTTGGTAAAATAAAGGCAATTGTCAGTATCAATCACAGGTTTATTAGGAACAGCCTGGGGAAATAAAGTGTAAATAGCTTTCCTTTTAGCTAAGAGCTCATCAAATTCCGAAGGAACTCTCACCGGACACCTTTCCATACAGAGACCACAACCTGTACATTTATCCCAGTCAACAAAAGAAGCTTTCTTTCTAATTTTTACTTTAAAATTCCCCACATAACCGGCAACATCTTCTACCTCCGAGAAGGCGAGGAGTTTTATCTTTGGATGCTGGCTAACCTGCACCATCTTTGGAGTAGCAATACATTGAGGACAATCGAGGGTAGGAAAAGTCTCTGAAAGTTGAAGCATATGTCCCCCAATGGATTGATTCTTCTCTACCAAAACAACCTCGTATCCGCTATCGGCAATATCCAAAGAAGCCTGAATACCAGCTATTCCTCCTCCAATGACTAAAGCTCTTTTAGTAACGGGAACACTTAGAGGAATGAGAGACTTATCTAATTTCAATTTTTCTATGGCAGCTTTAATAATCTCTACTGCTTTTTCCGTAGCTATCTCTTTATCCTGATGCACCCAGCTACACTGTTCTCTTATATTGGCAATCTCACACCTATAAGGATTTAGGCCTATAGAGGCTACTGTATTACGAAAAGTAGTCTCATGCATTGTAGGTGAGCAAGCAGCTATCACTACTCCATCGAGTTTCTTCTCTTTAACCATATCTTTTACCATATCCTGACCCGGGTCGGAACACATATACACATAATTGGTAGCATAAACAATACCCGGATAATCACTTATAATTTTAGTTGCTCTTTCCACATCTACTGTTCGGGCAATGTTCAAACCGCAGTGACAAACAAAAACACCTATTCTATTCATTTTATACTCCACCTGTTAAATGTTTACTTTTTAATAAAGGTCGAGGGTCAACAAAATTCAAATCAAATCGGCAAGCTTTTTCTTTAAGGCCCAAAGAAAGAGCCAGAAGTTGAGTAAAATAGAATACAGGTATCCCTTTAAATTCTGAAAACTTCTCTTTTATCTCTTTTTGCCGATTATCTAAATTAAAATCGCATAAGGGACAACTTAAAACAATTGCTTCTGCTCCCTGATTAATGGCTGAGCTTAAAATATCGTAAACTCGTTCAACAACCAGATCAATATTAACAACAGTATGATAGGAACCACAACATTCCGTTTCATATGGATAGTCAATCACTTCCGCACCAAGAGATTCCAGAAAATTCTTTAAAATAGTGGGATTTTCAGAATCATCTAATCCTACTTCTGGCGGACGCAGGAGCAGGCAACCATAATAAGGAGCTACTTTTAATCCTTTAAGGGGTGTCTTTACCTTTTTGGCAACCTGAGAAAAACCTACCTCATTTTTTAAAATCTCCAGAAGATGTAAAACTTCAACCTCTCCATCATATTTTACATCTTCTTTATACATAAGATTATTGAGCTTATCCAATTTTTCACTATCTTCCTGGACCATTTTATTTGCCCTCTTTAAGGTATGATAACACATAGAGCAGAGAGTCACCACCCGAGTATTCTTTTGTTCTTTAACACGAATGAGATTACGAATAGGAGCTAATTGATGAATTAAATCATCAGAAGTTAAAGAATAGACTGTTCCACAGCAGTTCCATCGTGGAAGTTCAACCATCTCCACGCCTAAAGAAGATGCAGAAGCCAAGGCTGAATCTTCAAAATTTTTTGCCATTGTCTTCAGGGTACATCCTGGAAAATAAGAGATTTTCATCTTTGTCCCTTTCATAAATCAAGCACTAAATTTACGAAGACAGCTAATCAAAGCTATTTGAGGAACCTGAGAGAGCACATCCTTGGGAATAGATAAGGGATTAACATAATCTACATTTTTTCTTAAACTAATCTGTCTGAGAGATTCCATAATTTTTGCTAAATCTACCCCTTTAGGACAGCGGGTAACACAGGTAAAACAGGAAGCACAAACCCAGATTGTCTTAGAATTTAAAACCTCTTTCTCCTCGCCCAGTTGAACAAGACGAATAATCTCACTTGGAGATATATCCATCTCTGATATGCTGGGACAACCTGCAGAACATTTTCCACACTGATAACAAGCATAGATGTTCTCTCCACTTAACTCCTCTACCTTGGCTAAAAACTTACTTTTGGTATCTTTAATAGAAATCTCTGTTCTCATTCTTATTTCTCCACTTTCATTGCTTTTAAAAAATCTTCTGAGTTAACACCGGGAGTTTGAACTCTCTCTTTATTATAGAACTCCTCTATTTTAGAGTTTAAGAGACTCTTTTTACGAATTTTCCCCTTTAAATTTTTCTCTAATCCTTCAAGGCGATCTTTTGGATAAAGTGTAAAGTCACCAGAGAGACTAATCTCATTTATTCTCTCTTTTTCTACTTCCTGAGCAGCTCTTATCAATCCACCCTTTGCCTTATGCATTCCATAAATAATCTCTATTCCTTCTCTTATTTTTACTCCTGTTAATATTTTCGGCGTTTTCTTGAAAAGAAAGGCCGGGGAAGTAAACTCCTTTTCTAAATTCTCCATTAATTTAATCATTCTTGGAGTAAGCTCTGCTGGCTTAAGCTTTCCAAAAATCTTTTCAAACTTTTCAATTAAAACAGATTTAATATCTTCTCGTGGAGGAATCTCCCCCAGCTCTTTTTTCATTGTGGTTAAATTTTCTTTCATGCTTTTATATATCTTATCTCTAAATTTCTCCTCCGGGACTTTCAATACTCTACTCATCGCCTCGTAATTAAAATCCAAGAGAATTCCTCCCACCCAAACAAAACAATCTCCAATATCTCCACTTCCCTCACCATCAATCTTTCTTCCCTTTTTAGTAAGAATATCGTTTATTGGACGAAAACCTGTCTCAATCCCAAACTTTTTATAGGTCTGGATTACCGCAAGAGAAAACCTCTTATAATTTTCACTTATCTTTCGGGAAAACATGGGATTATCTCTTCTTATAATTACCTGATGAAATATCTGGTTCTCATCTAAATATGTAGCTCCTCCTCCTAACTCTCGCCTCATCAGAGGAATATTTGCCTTTTTGCAAAATTCAAGGTCAACTTCTTCTTCAGCATTCTGAAAATATCCTATGCTTGCCAGAGGAGTTTTTGGAGAAACTAACACCAAGGACTCTATCCCCATCCGTGCAAGAAGGTGGAAAAAAAGCATAGATTGCTGGCCAGAAAGTTTATCTAAATTAAATAGATACATTATCTATTTTTTCTCCTTGACGTGTTTTGTTATTTCTCCTTTTAACCACTCAATCGCCTTTTCTCCCTTCATTAGATTATCAAGCTCGGTAGAGTCGCTCATCTTTATCTCAAAAATCCACCCCTCACCATAAGGGTCCTCATTTACCAGGGTAGGGTCATCCTCAGCATCCTCATTCATACTGAGTATCTCACCAGAAACGGGAGTATACAGCTTGCCTAACCATTTACCTGTCTCATAACTACCCACAGCATCATCCTGTTTCACTTCGTCTCCTTCTTCAGGCATTTCAATGTAACTTATCTCTCCAGCGAGTTTCTGAGAAAAATCGTTTAAACCAACTTTAACTTTATCTCCTTCAACTTTCGCCCACATATGTTCTTTGTGATAATAAAGCTCATCAGGCATATTATAATCCTCTACTTTAGCCATTTCTCCTCCTTCTTATTTAGCATATTTGGGTGGTTCTATCTCATATAAATTATTTCCTTCCGAATCTATCACCACAATTGCTGGAAAATCCTCTACATAATAACGATGAATAGCCTCTGTACCTAAATCTTCATAAGCTACAACCTCGGATTTCTTTATACTTTTAGCAATGAGAGCTGCCGCTCCACCAACAGCATGAAAATAGACTGCGTTATTCTTTTTCATACTCTCAATTACTTCTTTAGAACGGAGTCCCTTCCCAATCATACCCTTAAGTCCTTTATCCAGTAATGCTGGAGTATAGGGGTCCATCCTATAACTTGTAGTTGGACCGGCAGCACCACAAGCATACCCAGGTGGAGTAGGAGCCGGACCAACATAATAAACAATCTGATTCTTAATTTCTATCGGTAATTTCTCTCCTTTTTTTAAAAGAGAGATTAAGCGTTTATGCGCTGCGTCTCTGCCAGTGTATATATATCCTGTAATGTTTACTGTATCTCCTGTTTTTAAATTAGAAACCGCCTCATCTAGCAAAGGAGTGACAACTTTTACAATTTTTTTCATTGAAATCCTCCTTTATAAAATCCCTTCTGCGTGACGGGCTGCATGACAGCAGACATTTACCGCCACCGGCATACCAGCAATGTGTGTAGGAGTATACTCAATATTTACCGCCAGTGACGTGGTTTTTCCGCCCAAACCTGCAGGTCCAATTCCTAAATTGTTTATCTGAACTAAAATCTCCTTTTCCATCCGGGCATACCGCTCATCCTGATTGTGTTCTCCAATTCTACGAAAAAGTGCCTTTTTAGCAATAACAAAAGCTTTATCCACAGTTCCTCCAATGCCCACACCTACTATAGTAGGAGGACAGGGATTAGGTCCGGCTTTCCTTATAGTATCCACTACAAAATCTTTAATCCCTTCCGGTCCATCAGCAGGTTTCATCATAGCTAATCTACTCATATTTTCGCTGCCAAATCCCTTAGGAGTAGCCATAAATTTAATCTTATCTCCGGGAACAATACTGGTGTATATAATCGCCGGGGTATTTGTCCCTGTATTTTTCCGTGTAAATACAGGATCATCTACACTGGATTTTCTTAAGTATCCTTCTACATAAGCTTCTTTAACTCCTTCATTAACAGCTTCCCCGAAATTCCCCCCTACAATATGAACCTCCTGACCCATCTCCACATATAAAACAGCCAGACCTGTATCCTGGCAGATAGCGATCTCTTCCTCTGAGGCTATCCTGTAATTCTCAATGAGCATATCAAGCACCGAACGACCGGTCTCTGAAACTTCTTTTTCTCGTGCTTCCTTTAATGCGGTTAAAATATCTTCTCCAATATGATAATTTGCTCTCAAAAATAGTTGTTTAACCTTATTTTTAACCTTCTCTGCCTGTATCTTGCGCATTTATTTACCTCCTTCCCATTTTAAGGTTTTTACTCTGGAGGAGGCTGGATAAAACCTTTTTCCATATGAAGCCTGGTAATATCCTGAGACTTTTTTATAGCTGAAGAGGCGAGCTCTCTTAGCTCCTCCTTACTCCTCTTTATTCTGGCTACCCCCTGCTCAATAGCCTTCGAGCCTACTGCTACCGCTTCCTGGATATACATCTCTGCTTCTCCCATAGTTGGTATTATATACTCTTCGCTCAATCCTTTTTTCTCTGCATAGTCAGATACAGCATTTGCTGCCGTAATACACATCTCATCGGTTATACTTCTTGCCCCCACATCCAGAGTGCCCCTAAACACAGCAGGGAACCCGAGAGAATTATTTACCTGATTGGGAAAATCGGAGCGACCGGTAGCTACAATTCTTGCTCCCGCTTCTTTTGCCTCCCAGGGCCACATCTCAGGGATAGGATTAGCACAAGCAAAAACTATGGCTTCTTTAGCCATGCCAGCAATTTCTTCCTTCTTTATTGTACCAGGCCCGGATCTGGATAAAGCAATGCAGACATCAGCACCCTCAAGAGCTTCCTTTATGCCACCAGTCCTTCCTTCTTTATTTGTCTTCTCGCATATATTCCATTTGGTAGGCTCTTTCTTTAACTCTTCTCTTCCCTTATGAAGAATCCCTTTGCTATCCACCATTATTATCTTTTCTGGATTCGCTCCAGCTAACATTATATACTTGGCATTGTTCATATTTGCCGCCCCTGCTCCAATGAAGGTAATGGAGACATCTTCCAACCTCTTATTAACTACCTTCAAGGCACTAATTAACCCGGCCAAAGTAACCAGGGCTGTCCCTTGCTGATCATCATGCCATACGGGGATATTTAGCTCTTTTTGTAATCTCTCAAGGATGTAAAAACACTTTGGCTTAGCAATATCCTCAAGATTTACACCTCCAAATGTAGGAGCAAGCCACTTAACTGCGGTAATTATCTCCTCAGGGTCTTTAGTGTCTAAACATATGGGAAATGCATCTACTCCCCCTAAATATTTAAACAACATTCCCTTGCCTTCCATTACCGGCAGACCAGCTTGAGGTCCTATATCCCCCAAACCGAGCACCCTCGTCCCATCTGTAACCACGGCAACAAAATTTCCCTTATTTGTATGCTCATATACCTTACGCTCATCTTTTTTAATATCCAGACAGGGTTCCGCTACTCCAGGAGTATACCAGATAGCAAAATCTTCATAAGTTCTCACCGGAGCTTTAAGCTCTACCCCTACCTTTCCCCGATAAAATGGATGATACTTCATAGCAAACATCTTGGGTTCGTTAGCCTTAGCTAAAAGCTCCTCTTTTGCTAACTTTTCACTCATCACAATCTCCTTTAAAAATTTATTTATGTCTTGTTTTTAAAAAATGGAGCACGTTCTTCTTAATATTCATACAATGCTTTCTGATCAACTTCTCCGCCTTACCTGCGTCCTCCTGAAGCAGAGCGTTTATAATCTTCTCATGCTCCTTTAAAGACTTCTCAGCCCTTCCGGGAACAGAAAAAGATTCCATCCTTCCTAATTGAATTTGAGCATTAAGATTATTCATTATCTGGATGAGTCTGTGGTTTTGGCTGGATGAAACTAAGAAATTATGAAGGGCAATATCTGCTTTAATAAAGGGCTCGAAATTACCTTTCTCTACATAACTCTTACATTTATGGTGGAATTCAGCTATCTCTAAAAGCTTCTTATGAAACTTTTCTCTATCGAGTTTTAAGAAGCTTAATTTAATAGCTAACCCTTCCAATGCTCCCCTAAGATCGTATATCTCCTCTATATCCTCAGGAGAAAGATTAGCCACAAAGGTTCCGTACCGAGGAATAATCTCTACCAATCCTTCTCTCTCTAACTTACTAATAGCTTCCCTTACCGGGGTTCTACTCACCCCTAACTCTTCTGCTAACTCTTCCTCTTTAATCTTTGTCCCTGGCTTTAAATCC
>JAYEHT010000164.1:0-12276 GCA_034659655.1 Candidatus Aerophobota bacterium
CGGGAAGAGATTGAAAAACATCTGGGTTGTAAAGTTTATATAGATTTATGGGTGAGGGTAAAAAAGGAATGGCGCAAACATGCAAAATCTTTTAAAGAGTTAGGATACAATATATAATAATAGTTACTATTGGGACATATGTCACTATTTTTAATGATTTAACAACCATCGCTTCGGTTGACATTGTTCATTCTTTCCTGAAAGCTCTTAAAAAGAGAAATTAATCTTTCAACACTTCTCTCTTAAGAAAACTTTCTTTTCCCCAAGCTAATGGGCCTATTTATTTTCTTACCTTTCACCTCCTCCCGGCCCTATTTTTAGCTCTTTTCTTAACAAAGATCTAACTTCATATTTAATGTTGACACACATTATTTTTTTGTCATCCCTATTCCTGAAAAATCGTCTCTTTTCCTTTCCCAGAGAAGAAAAGAGACTCTTCCTGGATAGTCCTATCTCCTGAATAGAGAAGCTCGGACCAATCATTTAAGGATACATTTAGTCCCTCAAGCTGAACAGGGGAGAATCCCTTTCTCTTTCCCCGAGGAAAGGCTCTGAAGTTATGCCTCAAGGTAAAGAGGTTAAAATGAGCTTGTGTTCCATTTGGAATTCGAAACTCCTTCATCATCTTATACTGAGGCTTAAAGAGGCTGAATATGATCTCAGCAGCATTGTTGGTGTGCTCTATCTTTTCCTTAGGAAGCCTTTTGTAGAGAAAAAGACCTCTTGAATTTCTCTCGATGAAGCTCAACATGGATTGTGCCCATTCCCTTCTTTCCTGGATATAAAAGAGCTTTAGTTCCCGCTTTATCTGGGCTATAGAGGAATTTATCTCCCCTACATCCTGTAAACTATATAGGGCATTGAATCTCTTCTTTATCCTTAGCATGTAATTATAAAATAACTTGTCCTTCTTTGCCTCTGAAGGAAGATTCTTTATGATTCTGGAGATAATGCATCTTGCATGATTTGTGCAAGGCTGGTGTAAACAGACGCTGAAGTAGCCTGCAATTGCCCTGTAAGTGGGCAAAAGATCACTTATGAGGATAGATGGATTAAATCCCTTTTGCTTATGCTCTAAGACTTTAATTCCCATGCTCACTTCATCCCTTTTTGCCATATAGGTAAAAAAGCCTATAAAAAGACTTTTGGGAGATGCAGTAAGAAAGCCAAAGTTCCAGGCTTCTCCTGTCTTGGCCACTTTAATCCAAACCTCATCCATCACACAATGAGAAAGATCTACCAGAGAAGATATCTTTAAATTGATCTTCTCTGCTATTTGAGATGCCCTTGCAAGCTCTTTATAGATAAAGCCCAAGGATACATCTACATACAAGACCTTCTGGACACAGTCCTGTAAGGCTCTTAGGGATGTCTTCCCATCAACTCGAAATATACCTATGGCCCTTCTTACCTCATTCTTTATGTGAGAGCGGAAGAAACCCCCTTTTTTTCTACGTGGAAGCTCTTGCCGCACCAAGGGCATAAAAAGCCTTGTACTCTCTCCTTTTTTTGTTTATCTTGCTTTAACTTGTCAAAGAACCCCTTTAGTTTTCTTTTGTAGGTGCCATTTTTGTATACCTTCTCGAACCCGCAATAGGGACACCTTACAGATTCTGTCTTTTCCCCAGATGGATTCAGCTCTTCTTTTAACTCCCTTGCTTGTTCCTCTTTTTCTTTTAAAAGGCTTTCTATCTTACTTAGTTTTTCCCTCAGCTTCTCTATTTCCCTATCCTTAGGGCTCTTTTTAAACTTAGGGCCTCTCTTACGAGGCTCAAGAGCTTCCCTTAAAGCAGATAAGGCTCTCTCTTTCCAAAGATATATAGAAGCTCTATCCACCCCAGCCTCTCTTGCTATGGGCTGGATTTTCTCTCCTTTTACCACCCTGTATATTACCTCAATCTTTCTCTCCACTGGTATAGGTTTGAAACTCAATTTAGACCTCCCATCTCTTCTCAATCCAGTTTACTGTTACCAAATGAGAGAAAAATTGTCAAGAGGAAAGCGCAGAATAATTATGAGAAAGAACCACTCCATATCAGAGAAGATTGAACCATGTCCTTCGGTTACATAGTTATATGATTTGACACGTCATTTAACCCCCCAACCGAACCGAGGGTTGACAAAGAAATAGAATGATGTATAATGTCATTGTGGTTTTTGGTAATCAGAGTAACTAACATATGAATAGTCTAAGACTTACCTATTAGTCCTATAGTAGCCTGTCTTAAGAGTAGCTTACCCTGAAAGCAAAAATCTACGTGGTTATTTTGTTAATCATAACTGGTTTTGAGGTGCTGAAACAGTTAATTATAAAATAATAGTAGACCAGGAATGGAAATTCTGGAAAACTTTATTTAAAGAAGAAATTAGACACGCAAAAAGCAACATTGGCAAAATAGTACTAATAAATTGTTGGAGGGAGGTGATATATATGTCAGAAGAAGGAACAGTTAAGTGGTTCAATGATCGTAAAGGTTATGGGTTTATCTCGCGAGCAAACGGGAAAGATGTCTTTGTACATTTTTCTAGCATTGCTGGGGATGGATTTAAGAGTCTCCAGGAAGGTGATCGAGTCTCCTTTGAGGTAGAGGAGGGCGAACGAGGCCCTCAGGCAGTCAACGTAACAAAACAGAGGTAACAAGTAGGTAATGACCCGGCTGAATGATTATAGTTCAAGTTAAAAGTTAAAATTTTGTCTTTAGTTATAGGATTTCAGCCGGGATAGTAAAGCAAGGATGGAAAATATTTATGTAGAATGTTACTCAGGGTATAAATATGCTGAAAAGCCAGAAGCTTTTGTTTGGAAGGGGAAAAGATACAAGATAAAAGATATCCTCAAAAGATGGCGAGAAGAGCAAGGTGAGTTCTTTACAGTAGAGGTTGAGAGGGGAGGAAAATATACTATCTCTTATAATGAAAAGGAAGACGAGTGGAATCTTCTAAAGAAAGAGGACTAAGCTTTTAATAATTTTTCTAACCTTTCTATATCGGAGGGGGTTTCGACTCCTGAGGTATTTGCTTTTTTGTCTATGCGGCGAAGAAGATTCTGGAGAACACTACCCGGTCCTACCTCTATAAATAAGTCAATTCCATCTAAAATAAGTTTTTTCATAGAGTCTTCCCAGAGCACAGGATGATTCATCTGTTGCTTTAAAGCCCTCTTAGCCTCCTCAGGAGTAAAAACATAGCTGGCAAATGCATTGGTAATTATCTTACACTGAGGGATAGAAAAGTTAAGTTTATTTAGCTCGGAAGAAAATTTATCCCCTGCTTCTTTTATTAAAGATGTATGAAAAGGGCCACTTACAGGTAAAGGAATCACTCTCTTTGCCCCCTCTTTTATCAGGTGTTTTGCAGCTTTTTCTATTCCCTTCTTTTCTCCAGAAATGACGATTTGGGAGGGGGAGTTAAAATTCACTGCCTCCACTACCTCTTCTATATTCTTGCAGGTAGAGATAATTTTCCCCCTTTCCAGACCGATTACAGCAGCCATTCCCCCATCTACTTTACTTGAGGCCTCTTCCATCAACTGCGCTCGACGGCGAACTAACCTCAAAACAGAAGGAAAATCGAGAATTCCTGAAGCAAGCACTGCATTGTATTCTCCTAAGCTATGTCCGGCTACTACAGCTGGTTTTATGCCCTTTTCTTTTAAAACTTCAGTTATTATCCAGTTCACTATGAAAATAGCAGGTTGAGTATTAATAGTATTTTCTAATTCTTCTTCAGGTCCTTCAAAACACAACCTCTTAATATCAAAGCCCAAAATTTCGTTTGCTTGCTGAAAAATTTCTTTAGCCTCCCGATAAACCTTATAAAATTCTTTTCCCATCCCTACATATTGAGAACCCTGACCGGGAAATAAAAAAGCAATTTTTCTCATGTGAGAGCAACCACCTTATCATTACTATCTAATCTAATTATGCGCGATCCAATCGTATTTCTTCCTATAAGAGGAATATCTTTAACTCTTAAGAGTATATTTTTCCCTTTACGGGTAATGACCATTATCTCCTCTTTTTCTCCTACTTTCTTTATTCCCGTTACTTCCCCCTTAGAAGGAGCAAACCGAATATTAATAATTCCCCTGCCTCCTCTTCTTGTTCTCCTATATTTACTTAAAAGGGTTCTTTTCCCGTAACCTCTAGAAGTAATGGTGAACAGAGCATTATCCTTCCCTACAATAACAGCACTTTTTACCTCATCCTCTTCTTTTAAGGAGATTCCCTTCACTCCGCAAGAAGCTCTACCTGTAAAACGGATATCCTTTTCGGAAAAGAGAATAGCCTTGCCTTTTTTTGTAGATAAAAGTATCTCTTCTTTTCCTGAAGAGACTATAACCTTAATTAATTCATCCTCATTTTTCAAGCGAAGGGCAATTATCCCTCCCTTTTGAGGATGAGAATAAGCAGAAAGAGGAGTTTTTTTAACCATCCCCCTTTTCGTTGCCATTAATAGAAACTTCCCCTCATCAAAATTATCTATCCCGATAACAGTAGCTATCTTTTCTTTTTCCTCCAGGGATAAAAAGTTGACTATGGCTCTTCCCTTGCTCGATTTTTTCCCCTGAGGAATATCATAAGCCATTACCCAATGAACCTTTCCTAAATTAGTAAAGAATAAGAGCGTGGAATGCGTATTAGCGGAAATCAAGTTCTCTACAAAGTCTCCTTTCCCTAAAATTATCCCATTAACTCCCTTACCTCCCCGTCCTTGTCTTCTGTAATCTTTTAAAGGAGTAGATTTTATATAACCTTTTGAGGTAAGGGTAATGATGATATCATCCCTTTTAATGAGGTCCTTTGGTTGTAGGATCTGTCTCTTTTCCTTTTCTTCTATTAAAGTGCGTCGCTTATCTCCGTATTTTTCTTTAATTTGGAGGAGTTCTTCTTTAATGCTTGCCCAGATTTTTTCTTCACTACTTAGCATCTCCTCAAGACTTTTAATCTTTCTTAGCGATTCAAGGTAGTCTTCTTCTAATTTTTTTCTCTCAAGACCAGTCAAGCGCTGCAGTTGCATCTCTAAAATAGCTTTAGCCTGAATAGGAGTTATTCCCAATAAGTTAATTAAACCTTCCTCTGCCTCTTTTACAGTAGATGAGGATTTTATAGTCTGTATCACATCGTTCAGTCTCTCTAAGACTTTTCTTAACCCCTCTAATATATGAGCTCTCTTTTTTTCCTTTGTTAGCTCAAATTTTGCCTTTCGTGTAATTACCTCCTTTCTATGGTTAAGATAACAGCTAATTGCCCGGGATAGATCTAAAAGTTGAGGTCTTCCATCTATTAAGGCTAAAAAAATGATTCCGAAAGTGGTTTGAAGAGGGGTGTATTTATAAAGCTGATTTAATACAATTTGAACATTAGCTCCTCGAAAAAGCTCCAAAACAATTCTTATACCTTTTCTATCGGACTCATCCCTCAGACTCCTAATTCCCCTTATTTTGTTCTCCTGAGATAATTCAGCTATTCTCTCTGCTAATTTAGCTTTGTTAACTTGATAAGGAATCTCGGTGATAATAATATTCTCTCTACCGTTCTCCTGTTTTATCTCTATCTTTCCCCTGAGAACAATCTTTCCTTTCCCTTCTGTATAGGCTTCTTTAATTCCTTTTCTTCCTAAAATTATTCCCCCTGTAGGAAAATCGGGTCCTTTGACTATTTTTAGAAGGTCTTCGGAAGAAACTTTTGGGTTTTTAATCATTTCAATACAAGCATCCACCAATTCGTTTAAATTATGGGGGGGGATATTCGTAGCCATACCTACCGCTATTCCCGAAGAACCATTTAATAGCAGATTGGGAATCTTTGCTGGAAGTATAGAAGGCTCTTTTAAGCTGTTGTCAAAATTGGGAAGAAAGTTTACCGTCTCTTTATCCATATCTTGAAGCATCTCTTCTGCCCCGGGAGAAAGCCTTACTTCTGTATACCTCATAGCGGCGGGAGGGTCTCCATCTGTAGAGCCAAAGTTTCCCCGTCCATCAACTAAAGGATAACGGAGAGAGAAACCCTGTGCCATTCTTACTAAAGCATCATAAACAGCTATATCTCCGTGAGGATGATATTTTCCCAGAACCTCTCCCACTAAACGAGCCGATTTTTTATAGGATTTGTTAGAGAAAAGACCTAATCCTTGCATAGCATAGAGTATTCTTCGCTGCACAGGCTTTAGTCCGTCTCGAGCATCAGGTAAAGCTCTCCCTATAATTACACTCATAGCGTAATTAAGATAGGAGGTCTTCATCTCCTTCTCTAAAAAAATCGGCTCTATTTTTCCTTTTATGGGCATAACTTTATCTCCTATATATCCAAGTTAGTTACCTGTAAAGCGTAATCATCGATGAACTTTCGGCGAGGTTTTACTTCTTCTCCCATTAAAATAGTAAATACTTCATCAGCTTCTATCGCATCTTCTATGAGAACTTGATATATTGTTCTATTATCCGGATTCATAACCCCCTCCCAGAGTTGCTCGGGATTCATTTCGCCCAATCCTTTGTACCTTTGAACTTCTAATTTTCCATCCAATTCCCCTCTCAACTTTTCTAATTCTCTATCACTGTAAAGAAAGTATTCCTTGTTTTTATTCTTTAATCTATATAAAGGAGGTTGAGCAATATAGATATGACCGGTGCTGATTAAATTTTGCATATATCGGTAAAAAAAGGTAAAAAGGAGAGTTCTTATATGAGCTCCATCTATATCGGCATCACTCATAATAATAATTTTGTCATATTTTAGTCTGTTTATGTCAAATTCGTCTTGAATTCCTGCACCGATAGCGGCGATTATCGATTTTATCTCTTCATTATCCAGAATCCTGGACAGTTGGGTTTTTTCTACATTTAGAATTTTTCCTTTTAAGGGAAGAATAGCCTGAAAACGTCTGTCTCTACCCTGCTTAGCCGATCCACCTGCAGAATCGCCTTCCACTATGTATAACTCGTTTCTTGAAGGGTCGTTTTCTGAACAAGCAGCAAGCTTTCCCGGAAGGTTTCCCCATAATTTATCTTTTCTTCGGGTAATCGCTCTTGCTCTCTGTACCGCTTGACGGGCTTGAGCAGCAGAAGTCACTTTTTGGACAACTAATTTTGCTATGGAGGGATTTTCTTCCAGGAAGCGAGAAAAATTTTTATAAACAATAGATTCTACGATTCCTTTTGCTTCGCTGTTACCCAGTCGGGTTTTTGTTTGCCCCTCAAATTGAGGGTTAGGAAGCTTCATATTGATTACAGCCGTTAATCCCTCTCTTATATCTTCTCCTAAGAGTAAATCCTCCTTATTTCCTGACCTTTTTATATAATCGTTAATTACTCTGGTGAGAGCGGCTTTGAATCCAGATAGATGTGTTCCTCCCTCTTCAGTATTTATATCGTTAACAAAAGCAAAGATGTCCTCAATAAAACTTTGGTTGTATAAAATAACTATCTCTAAACTGATACTATCTTTCTCTTCTTTAATGTAAATGGGCTCCTCAAAAAGTAATCCTCTGTTTCGATTCAAATACTTTGCAAAAACTCTTATTCCCCCCTCATATTTGAAGATCTCGCTTCTTCCGCTTCTTTCATCTTCTATTTCTATTTTTAAACCTTCATTGAGGAAGGCTAATTCTCTTATGCGGGAAATTACTTTTTCCCAATCAAATTTTATGAGCTCAAAAATCTCTTTATCCGGCTTAAAGGTGATTTCTGTTCCCTTCTTATCAGAAGATACCTCTCCTATGCACTCCACAGGAGCAGTCGGTTTTCCTCTTATATACTTTTGTTGCCATACCCTGCCTTCTCTGAATACCTTTGCTTCTAAAGATTCCGATAAGGCGTTCACTACAGAAACTCCTACTCCATGCAGCCCTCCGGCTACACGATAGATTTTATTATCAAACTTTCCTCCTGCATGGAGGGAGGTCATTACTAACTCCAGAGCGGATTTTTTATAAATAGGGTGGGGGTCTACGGGAATACCTCTACCATCATCAATTACGGTAACGCTATTATCAGAATGAATAACCACTTTTATATTCTTGCAGTACCCAGCTAATACCTCATCAATACTATTATCTACCACCTCGTTTATTAGATGATGAAGTCCTCTTGAGCCTGTGCTTCCGATATACATACTTGGCCTTTTACGAACTGCCTGAAGATCTTTTAATACTCTGATCTGTTTAGCTCCGTATTCTTCCATTTTCTCCCTCACTATTTTTATTACTTTTTTCCTTAAATCTACCTATTTTTCTATACCTTTCGTATCTTTTTTGAACCAGATCTTCTCCTGACAAACCTTTTACTTCCTCTAGATAATCAATTATTGCCTGTTTAATATTTATAGCTACCTCCTCGATGTTTCTATGAGCTCCTCCCCTGGGTTCAGGAATAATACCGTCTATTAACCTTAATTTCAATAATTCTTGAGAAGTGAGACGCAAAACTTTAGCCGCCTCTTCTACTTTTGTTTGGTCCTTCCATAAGATAGCAGCACAGCCTTCAGGAGAAATTACTGAATATATAGCATTCTCTAACATCAGTACTTTGTCTCCCATTCCTATTCCCAGGGCGCCCCCGCTTCCTCCTTCGCCAACGATAATAGTTAAAAAAGGGACCTTTAACTGGGCCATTCTCTCCAGATTATCAGCAATAGCCTCGGCCTGACCTCTCTGTTCCGCCTCAACTCCAGGATAGGCTCCCGGGGTGTCGATAAATGTAATCAGAGGTCGAGAAAATTTTTCCGCTAAATCCATTAACCTCTGTGATTTTCTATACCCTTCCGGATGAGCCATACCAAAATTTCTAAATAGATTTTCTTTAACCGATTCCCCCTTTTGATGTCCTATAATTAACATTTTTTCACTACCCATCTTAGCCAATCCCCCTACAATAGCCTGATCGTCAGCGTATAGCCTGTCTCCATGAAGGGATAAAAAATTGTCAAAGACTAACTTAACCAGGTCCAGGAATTTGGGGCGGTTAGGATGACGAGCCAATTGAACCTTTTGCCAGGGTGTAAGATTGAGAAAGGTATCCTCTTGAAGTTTTCTTAAGCGAGCCTGAAGGCTTTTTATTTCATTTTCGAAGTCGACGCCTTCTCTGGCAGTCAATTCTCTCAATTCCTCAATTTTATACTCTAATTCTGCAATTGGCTTTTCAAAATCTAAACTATATCTACTTTGCCTTTGTGCCATCTTTAATTCACTATCTCCGATGCATATACTAATTGTATCTTTTTATTATTTAATTTAGATAAACTCTCTTTTATTGCTTGAGCCGTAACAGGATCAATATGAGCAGTTCCTGTTGCTTCTCCCTTTCTTTCAGCTATGGAGATAAGCTCCTCAAGTTGCTTTTTAATATAATTTTTATTTTTTTCGTTATCTAAAAAAACCTCTCTTTTTGTAGATTTTACTCTCATCTCCTTGGCCAGAGTTAAAGCTATAGAACCAGTGTCTGTCCTGCTATCTAAAAAATATAACTTCTTTCTTTTAACTGTCTTTAACACAGCTTCCATCGGCTTTTTTTGAGTAGTGATAAGAGAACCCATATGATTATTTAAACCTACCGCATAGGGCACATCCTCTATAGCTTTATTCACTATATCTTCAATCTCTTTATCTTCCATTTTCTCCAAAACTATCCATTTATAATTATTTTTAAATTTTCCCTTTGGCTGCATAGGAAGATGAACCATAACCTCTTTCCCTTTTTCATGAGCTTTTCTGGCTATCAAATCTGCATAAGGAGTTCCCGGGATAATAGAAATGGTAAGGGGAGTATTTATATCCTTTAGAAAGGAGTCTACGTTGCCTCCTTGAGAGTATCCAAAGTCGTCAATGATTAAAGCAATCTTAGCTTTTTTAAGGATAAACTTTAACTTATGAGTATTTTTCCCCTTAAAACCTACATTAACTAAAATTTGGTATTCATCTTTTAAATTGTTTTCTTTGATTTTATATACTTTTATTCTATTACCTGATAATTCTTTATCTATTCGGGAGGGGAGTTTATCTAAAGGATAGTCGAGAGGAATTTTTAATACTTCTTCTGCCTTTTTATATCGGAGGAGAAAGCCTCTCTTTTTAATCTCTTTTTTTATCACCGGTAGATTTAATGCCTTTAGTCCCTTCTCTATGTTGGAATCTACATAGAAAAAATTCTCCTCATAAGAAGAGTTTTTAAGCTTAATCCCTACCCCTATTCCTAAAAGACAAATAATAATTCCTATAAATATATAAATGAGTTTACGAGATTTTTTACCCATATTTTAAAGCCGTCTTTATCGGTTATTTGACTCTCTTCCAAGAACAGAAAGGCATTTTAATAACTCTATAGCTTGCACAAGCTGCTTATCGTTTAAGATATCGTTCTCCTCATCCTTATCTTTTTCTCTAAGGACTCTTCTCAGAAAGTCCTCTCTTGCTTCAATTCCTTCTTCTCTTAACTGATCGATAAGAGGAGTTAAATTCTCTTTTTCCCAGAGAGGATACTTTCTAAGAAAATCCTTTACATCCCCGGATTTTCTCATCTCATCCAGAATAGTCTCTTCTTCGAGATTTGGAGTGAAAGGCTCCACTTTCATATCAGGTTCAATCCCTTTGCCTTCTATGCACACTCCCGAAGGAGTATAATATTTAGCTGTGGTTAAGGCTAAAGCTCCCTCTTTTTCTAAAGTTATTACCTCCTGCACTGTCCCTTTCCCAAAACTCCTCTCCCCCAGTAATACTCCCCGTTCCTGATCCTTAATTGCTCCTGCTACAATCTCTGAAGCGCTGGCGCTTAACTCATTAATTAAAACCACCAGCGGCATATCCTCTACTTCTTCTTCTGGATGAGCAAGAAAAATCCTATCTTGAGAGGAATCCCGTCCCTTTATGGAGACAATTTCTCCTGAAGAGAGAAACTCATCGCTCACTTTTACCGCTTCTTCAAGTAAACCCCCGGGGTTATTTCTTAAATCGAGAATGAGTCCTTCAATCTTTTTCTTCGCAAGCTCCCTCAAAGCTTTTCTCACATCTTTGTCTGTGTCCCTGTTGGTGAATCCAATAATCTTGATATAGCCGATATCCTTAGCCACTATTTGCTTTTCAACATTTGGTATTTCAATGATAGCTCTGGTGATAGTAAACTCTAAGGGATTTTCCTCTCCCTTCCTTTCAATAGTTATACTTACCCGGGTTCCTGGCTTCCCTCTCATTTTTTCTGCCGCTTCCTGAAGGGTAATTTTCTCTGTTGATTCTCCGTTTATTCTTACGATTTTATCTCTCGGTTTAAGTCCTGCTTTAACTGCGGGAGTCCCCTTTATAACCGAAACCACGGTAGGAAAATTTTCTTTGGTTATAATTGTGATCCCCAATCCTCCAAATTCTCCTTCTCTCTGCATCTTCATCTCTTCATAGGAAGCAGGGTCTATCCACCGAGAATGGGGGTCTTCAAGGGAATTTACCATTCCTTTAATGGCTCCTTCAATTAATCTGGATGGTTTAACTTCCTCTATATATTGGGTCCGAATGGCTTGATAGACCTTTAATAAAGGGTTCAGTTCTAAAAAAAGGTCTCCTCCAGCCTGACTTCTGGCAAAAAAGATTCCTCCTGTAATTAAACCCGTAATTATTACCAAAACTACTAAAGAAACTCTTCTTTTCTTCATCTTATTTTTTTCCTCTCCGTAATAATTAATATATATTACCATATCTACCACAGTTTGTAAAGTTATAAAAATTAAAAGAGCTTATTGATAAAAAATATCCACAGGTAAAAAGTATTATCGGTAGTTATTTTTTACCAGAAAATCCTTATAAGCCTTATCTTTAGCTGATATGAAGGATAATCTCTCAATCTGTTTAAGGATAGTTATTAACAGAGTTATCCACATTATCCACAGGAAGAAATTAACAATTTCATTAATTTAGCTCAAAATTTAGGTTCACTTTTTCTGAAACAATGGTATAATATTAGAGTAATTAATAAAAGAGAGATAAAGAGAATGAAGGGATATAGAGCAGGCTTAGTTTTAAAAGTAGCGGGAATCTCCTACGGACAGCTCGACTATTGGGCGAGAATAGGTTTTATAAAACCGACTATAAAGGAGGCTAAAGGAGGAGGTAAAAGGCTCTATTCTTTTACGGACCTGGTGCGGTTGAAAACTGCTAAAAATTTATTGGATAACGGCATTTCTCTTCAGAAGATAAGGAAAGCAATAGATTATCTTAAAAAACACGACCCGGAGATAAAAGAGCCTCTCTCTGAACTTAAATTTCTTACCAATGGGAAAAGCGTATTTACTCTCA
>JAYEHT010000165.1:0-2386 GCA_034659655.1 Candidatus Aerophobota bacterium
AATTTCTTAATTCAGCAACAGTATTTAACAATAGTCTAAGGTTTCTGAAAAATCTATCCATTCTATAAACAATAACAATATTAAACTCTTTATTTCTTGCGTCTCTCAAAAGTCTTTGTAATTCAGGTCTTTTATCCGTGCTTCCTGAAAAACCAATATCAGAATAAATATAATTGTTATTAGTTTGCCATCCATTCCCTTCGATACTCTGTTGTATTCTTTCTTTTTGAGTTTCAGGACTATAGCCTTCCTTTTTAGCTTCATCAGAAGAACACCGAACATAAATTGCTGCTTTTTTTTGTTTTATACTCTGGGGATTTTTCATAGAAATTACAGTTTTCTTCATATTAACAATAATGCCGCCACATGGTTTTTATGAGCCGTTCTGCTCAATCCATATGACGGCATTATAAGAGCAGAACGGCTTATCTTTTCTACTTCCAATATACCCCAGTATGAGAAAGATTGTCAATACTAATAGGTTTTATTACTGTATCACTTCTCTTTTAACTCGGGAAATTTTTCTTTTTTGTAGTAAGAAGAATATCAAAAACTTCAAAGAGAAGTTTTCTTTTCTCTTCTTTAGTTAATGAAGAACTCTGCACCTCTATCTTAAACCTTTTATTATAGCTCGTTTTTTTCTTTCCCCTTTGATTTGGAATGTCTTTGCTCAACTTCATTACCTAAAGTTAAGCAAAAGGTGAAGATAGAAAAAGAAGGGAATATTTGCCTTTTAGGTAAAATTTTCTCTCTAAATGGCTTTAAATAGGAAATACATTAACATCATCAATCTAACTTGACAACTTTAAAAAGGATTATATATTAACTATGAAAAAATAGGAAAAAATAGAGGAAAAAAATGAAAAGTGATCATTACTATACCATTGGTGAGATTGCAAAGATTTTAGATGTTTCTCCTCGTACCTTAAAAAACTATGAAAAACAGGGTAAAATTCCTGAACCTATGAGGAATGCATCTAATAATTGGCGTATATACACAGAAGAAGACATTGAGAAATTAAAAGCTCTTTTTTTCACTAAATCTAGGGAGAGATAATAGCAATGAGTGTGATTAGTATTGTTAACCAGAAAGGGGGATGTGGAAAAACAACTACTGCGGTTAATCTAGGAGCTTGCCTTGCTTACAAGAAAGGCCGGAAAGTCCTAATCGTAGATTCAGATCCTCAAGCTCATGCTACTTTGAGTCTAGGAATTAAACCTGACAGTATTAAACTAAGCTTATATGATGTCTTAACCAATCTCAAAAAAGAGCCTCAATATATAAGAACTGAGATGAAAGATGTCATTCAAAAAACGAAGATAGAGAACCTTAACATTGCCTGTTCTAATATCGATCTATCCGGGGCAGAATTAGAGCTAGCCTCAGTTATAGGTAGAGAAAATGTGTTTAAAAAAGCTCTCCAGCAAATTAGAAAGGATTATGATTATATTTTAATTGATTGTCCTCCTTCCTTGGGTCTTTTAACTTTAAACGCTTTGGTTGCCACAGAGAATGTGATTATACCTGTACAAACTCAATTTTATGCTTTAGCCGGGATGCAACAACTCTTTAAAGTAATTAACACAGTAAACGAGGAGCTTGACCACACGCTCAACATTCTTGGAGCTCTCCCAACAATGTTTGATAAAAGGACTAATATTGCTAATGAAATCTTAAGCTCCATTAGAGAGTACTTTGGGCCGAAAGTGTTCACCACCGTTATTCACGTCAACGTCCAACTAGTGGAGGCGGGAATGCAGGGAGTTCCCATCTTTATTCATAAACCTAACTCAAGGGGGGCAAAAGATTATTTAGATCTGGCAGAAGAGGTGATAACCTTTGAAAAAAGAAGAAATGAGAAGAGGGCTTAGGTCTCTAATTCAAGATACTGCTAGAGAATTAGAGAAAACTGAGAAAAACAAAGGTAAAAAAAAGAAACCATTAAAAAAGAAACCATTAAAAAAAGAAGCCGAGTTTAAAGAAAAGGTAAATGTTCCTGAAATTAAAGTTAAAAATGGCCATATAAAAATAGAGTCGTATTATTACCCCTTACTTAATGACTTTATAGATAAAATCGCCCCTCATCTTAGCTCTGCTGAAGAAGTTATCTATCACCGGCTTTATCGGCTCAGCTTTGGTTGGGGTAGATCTACTTGCAGGGTAAGTATCTCCACTCTCAGCAAAGCTTCTTCTCTCAACTCATCTACCACTATAAGAAAAGCCTTGAAAGGTTTAATAAATAAAAAATGCATTATACTTATTATAGATGATGATAAAAACAAACCATATGATAACCAAGTTGGTACTTTATACAGGGTTCTTCTGCCTCATGAGATACTGCTAAAACAAACTCATGATGGAGTTTCATTAAGTGATGTTCCTAAG
>JAYEHT010000166.1:0-2380 GCA_034659655.1 Candidatus Aerophobota bacterium
GAAAAGGAGTTGGAGTTTCAATCCCTTATTAATCAGGTCTATCTTTCAAACGATGCTATTGAGTGTTTTACTAATATTATTAGCTTTTCGTTTCAATCCCTTATTAATCAGGTCTATCTTTCAAACTGCGGGCACTTCAAACCCTTTCAAGTAGAGGATTTGAGATACCATTTGCGCAAGGCTCCCATTTTTGAGAAAGATCCCGGGGCAATTTTGACAAAAATCCTGGTAAATTCTCATCTTCTTATCCTCTCTTTTCCTCTTTCTATCAGCATCTTCCCGAAAGCAGAAATTTTGCGCAAGGCTCCTTTTAAGAATAACTTATTCTTGAGTTATGTCAAATATAGTTTCGTTTGGCTATAATGATACCGAACACTTTTATGTGTGTTAAATAGCAGTTTAATTTTAGTTATGGTTTTAACAAAAAGCCACAACTCAAGTTTAGTTGCTCGCCGAAGAGTATAGAGAAAGACTTATAGTAACAGCCTAAACTGTAGCCTTTTCAGGGACTGTAACCTCTTTTTTGACTTTTAAAAACTTGCTGGCATCAAGAATTTCTATCTCAATAAGTTCGTCTTTATCTGAATAGTGAGCAATAATATTCTCAGAAACTTCTTCCCCATAAGAGAGAGGTTTATCCTTTAATGTGATTATTAAAACATCATCTTCCAGGTTGTATTTTAACTTCATTTTTCTCCTCTAAAATACCTTTTCTTCTTAGCTCGATAGAAGGTGACTATCTGAATCTCATCCTTATATTCCTCATAGATAACTCTAAGTATATATTCTTTTCCCAGAATTTTATGAGCAATGAGCCTTCCTCCTCTTCCTTTCACAACTTCATCCGGTCCTTTTACAATCTGAATTAGTGTGTCCTCGTCAATTTTGTATACCTTTTCTCTTTTCAGCCGCTCTACAGCATGTGATTTGACTATGATTCTCTTCTTTTTAGCCATTAACACTCAATCTGAATTAATTAACCCAGGGTAAGTTTACCTACCACAGTCTGTTCTAATTCTATATGTAGAAATATTTATGTCAATCTTTTTTGCGAGTTGAAGTTGACTTTTTTAAATAGATTATATAGTATGAAAGAATTCCGAATACGGAATTCCAAATTTAATTTTAAATAAAGCTATATAAACCGATGCCAATTAATCCTGAAAGAAGAGTTAAACACAAAAATGTGGAAGAGAAAACCTTTGAAGCTCTTAAAGATATGATTTTAGTCCAGGAGCTAAAACCCGGCGAGAGGATAATTCAGGAATTCCTCGCCGCGAATCTTGGAGTGAGCAGAACCCCTGTAAAGAAAGCTCTAACAAAACTTGCTGAACTGGGGCTGGTTACTGTTAAACCAAAAGGGTGGATTTATGTCAGGAGATTCTCTAAAAAGGAGATACTGGCGATATACGATGTGAGAGAGATGCTGGAAGGATTATCTGCAAGACTTGCAGCAGAGAAGATAAATAAGAAGGATATCAAAAAGATGCGGGAGATGTTTATCAGCTTAAAGGAATCTCAAAGTAAATCTTTCTCTAAATTATATGTGGCTGCTGATTTAAAATTCCATGAGTTTCTGGCCCAGAAAAGTGGAAATGATGTTTTATGGAAAATTATTCGAGGTTTTGGTATCCAGATTGCGGCGTTTGAGCCAGGGGTATTCAGGTCTCCAAAGGATACTTTAAAAGACCATCTTGAAATTATTGATGCTTTAGCAGATCATAATGGAGAGTTGGCTGAAACCTTGATGCGTGCACATATTAGAGCTACGCGGGAGAAAATTGCAAATTCATAAAGGGGATTTAGTGAATGAAAGTTAAACTTATCATCTGTGGCTTTGGTAAAGTGGGACAGGCATTTGCAGAGTTGCTGGGGAATAAAAAGGATAAATTAAAGAAGCAGTTTAATTTAGAGGTATGTGGGGTATGTGTAATAGACTTATTTGGTGCAGCCACTATCCAGGAAAAAGATGAGTGCATACCTTTAAGAAGTCTTTTATCTTTTGTTCAACAGGACCGAAGAGTTGAGCAATTTCCCTCTTTCGGAAAAGAAGGCTTTAAGGGCGAGCAGGCTATTCTAAAAACAGAAGCAGATGTACTTGTAGAGACTACTCCCACTAATATTATTACGGGAGAGCCTGGTCTAACACATATAAGAGCAGCTTTAAAAAGAGGGATGAATGTGATTAGTGCCAATAAAGGGCCGTTAGTTCTTAAATTTGGAGAGCTTAATTCACTGGCGAAAAAGCAAGGAGTGGAGTTGAGATTTGGAGCGGCAACTGCTGCGGCTCTGCCTACTGTTGATTTAGGACACTACTGCCTGGCTGGAGCAGAAATTATCCAGATTGAGGGTATTTTGAATGGAACCACGAATTACATTT
>JAYEHT010000167.1:0-2372 GCA_034659655.1 Candidatus Aerophobota bacterium
CTCCAAAGATAACGAATTTAAGCTTCTTCTCCAGGATGTTGGAGAGCTTTCCCTTAGTTAGGGGGGCAACCTGGGATAATACCTCTACTTTAGTAGGAAGTGCATACTCCCTCTCACCAAAGAGGATCTGGCTATACTCAGTTAAACTTTCCATCCCTCTAATCTGGTAAGGGAACAGAGGCATCTTAACCAGGTTATAGAGGGTAAACTTCTCTTCAATCTCCCGCATATATTTTTTCCTCTCTTGCCTCCTTGCTTGGCAGAAAGGACACCCACTATCCCCTTCAATAACCCGATTAACGATAATGCTATTCACTATAATTCTGTATTTCTTCAAGGTCTTAACAACCTTTTCTATCTCATAGATGCTCATCGGCTCGGGGATGGTCACCGGAACAAATTCGGTGTTCCTATCATTAGCAAGAAGCAATCTCACCCTTTTTATATCGTTCATCTGGCTGTCGAGAAACTCATCACATTCATCCCTTTTATATCTGCCAACCATAGTTTTCATTAGATAGCGATGCTTGGCCATAAGCATATCCATAATATGGACCCACTGCTCCATCTTTTGAGGCAAGGATAAGAGAACCATAGTGTGTCCGGTAGGAGCGGTATCTAAGATAATCAGGTCATACTCCCCAACCTTTAGGAGGTTAGCGATTCTGATTATAGCCATAACCTCATCCAGCCCGGGAAGTGACTTATCGAAGAAATTCTCAACATCCTCTTCATCGAAATAGGTTCCTCTATCGGCTATCTTCCTCATTACCTCTTCATTCCTGGCTTTGTATTCCTCAAGTAGTTCATCAGCATCTATCTCCAGTCCCCAGACATTCTCCTTTACGGGGGTGATTTTATTACCGATGGCAATGTTGAAGCTATCACCCAGAGAGTGAGCCGGGTCGGTGGAGATAACTATTATCCTCTTCTCAGGATGATTTTTAGCCAGGTATACTGCCGTGGCAGTAGCGCAGGTTGTTTTTCCTGTGCCGCCTTTACCTCCGAAGATCATTAACTTAAGATTTGGATTAGCCAAAAAATTTGGCATTCCTCTAATCTGTGTGGGTTCTTTTTCAACCAATGATTTTCTCAATGCTCTCTCTCCATTTCTGCATATCGCTGTTCTTGCCAGAAAAGTAAGCCTCTTTCCCATCAGTAGTCGATATTACCAGAGCCTTTGCATTAATGCCTGTATTAGAGTTTCTTGCCCAGTTCGGTGCCATAGCACCAGTATCAATTTTTTTCGCCTTCCCGGTTGGTCTTCTTTTTTCCAGATTCACTGTCCCTATAGAAACCTGAGCTATCTCATCTTTAGGAATCTCAAAGAATATCCTCTTCAGAAGGTTGTCCCACCAGCAAAGCCTTTTATTGGTTAAATATAATTGCCCTGGTTTCCAGGTAGCTCCCTTAGCTCCAATGGCGGTAGCTGCAGATGTAGTGAAATACCACATCTGCCCGCTGTTGATGATATATTCACCATCGGTTAATGAAATGCTTATCCCTTCTTCCTTTGGTGATAGTAAAGAGGTTTCCTCCTCAAAGGGAAGATTTTGAGCCTTCATTTTTTCCTCTATAGCTCCCTTTAATCCTTTGATGTCCTGACTATGCAGGCGAGCTATATTGTCAGTCTCAAGCAAGAGGTAGAGCTCTTCCCTGCCATTATTGTCCGTAATACACCAACCGTGTATTTTCTCCAGGGAAACCTCAAAGCTTACCCTTTCCTGGTAAGGCTTGAAGAAGAACAGCCGCTTATCCGTGATATAAAAGCGACCCAGCTGCCATCTGGGCTGAACAGACGGCTTATTCAAGTAATATGAGCCAAAGATAGAGATAATCGTCCCATCATCATCTCTAAGAGGCACCCTGTACTCTTTCTTCTTTTGCAAGAGGACTTCCCTATCGTCCATAATATTGTGCTCCAGCATGGTTACTCCGCCAGCCAGAGCAGCCTTAAGATTTATCCCTGCCAGGGCAACATCGGCAAGCCCAAGGATAATATCACCATAAATGACGGTCCCTTTGGTCAGTAGAACGTCAAGAGTATCAGTCAATGGCTCCAATTTGTGTTTATGTCTGCCAAAATCATCCCCATAAATCTCTTGGTTTAGCCTCTCTTCTGTCAGGCGACAAGATTCGACGATGTCTTGCTCTGTCTTCAACTCTTCTATAACCCGGTCAGCATTGAAGAAGGCTTCCTCCAGCCTATCCTTTTTCTCTTCAGTTAGTCCTCCCTTTTTTATCATCCTTTGAGCCTGCCTTTTTAAGACATCTTTCAATATCTCACATAGGGTAACCAACAAGCTCATTAAGTCAGCTTTGGTTGCCTCAGGATCAATGTTGACACCAATGCCCTCTTCTCTCTTTAAAGT
>JAYEHT010000168.1:0-2355 GCA_034659655.1 Candidatus Aerophobota bacterium
TTGATAAAAATTATTGTGAAATTGCAAAACAAAGATTAATAACTGAAGCTGAAATTAATCAACTTAGGTTGAATATGTTTCAGGAAACTAAATAAATGGCGAAAACAAGGATAAGTATTGACGATTTGATAATGAAATATTTCCGAATGCATCCCAAAGAAGACTTAAAGCACGGACCGGTTGTTGACTGGGTAGAGAAGCGATATCTTAAGCTCTACGGTAGAAAACCACGGGATCCTTGGCGTCAAATTCGTAGATTATACCAAGAAGGAATATTGATAAAGGTAAGAAAAGGTATTTATAGATATGACCCTGATTTTATCAAGAATAGAGAGTTGTATGAGTTTCTCCCTAAAGTCAAAGAGGCGATTTTCAAAAGAGACGGATATAAATGCGTTGTTTGCGGGAAGGGAAGAAAAGATGAAGTTGAAATCCATGCTGACCACAGAATACCATTAGATAAAGGAGGAAGAAATACAGTTGATAATGGGCAGACTTTGTGCTCAGAGCATAATCTTCTTAAAAAGAGATATTCGCAAACAGAATTTGGTAAAAGACTTCTTGTAAGATTATATGGAGATGCAGTAAAGAAAGGTGATGAAAGAATGGTTAAATTCTGTAAAGAGATTTTTAATGTATATGAAAAATATGATCTCAATAGTTATATACCGAGACCCAATAATAATGAGGGGAAGTGATAAAATATAAATGCTTGATAGAAGTGTTGTAAGAGAATACTTAGATGAAGAATTTGAAGAGCGGGGCATAGAGATAGCCAAAGATATTCCAAAAAAGATTCTTGTAGAGGTTTTCTGTGAATATGTTGAGGATGACTACTATGAGTGGCTAAAAGAGAATTTCCAATCTTTTTTCAATTATGGAAACCCTGATTGGAACTGGATTGAGGAGAGAATCAAGCAATTTGCTCTTTAGATGAAGTCAGATATAATAGATTCAGTTTTTATAGTTTATAAATCTGAGAGGAGAGAAGCTATGGCCAAAAAGAGGCTTTATCGTTCCAAAAAAGACCGTATGATTGGGGGTGTTTGCGGGGGAATTGCTGAATACTTTGATATCGACCCTGTAATAGTTCGTATTCTTGCCGTGTTGAGTATCTTTGCTAACGGCATAGGACTCATTGCTTATCTTATTGCCTGGATTATTATTCCTCAAAACCCGAAACAGGTATCAGAAAAAGAGGAGGGAAAATTAAGGGAAAAAGCTGAAGATGTTGCCCAAAAAATAGGAAAGCCCCTTCAGGGAGATTTAGGTAGCAATGAGAAGAAAAAATCACGAGTTATAGGGGGGCTCATTCTACTTGCTCTGGGAGGTCTGTTTATGATTAACAATTTTCTTCCCTGGTTTAGGTTTAGTAGACTCTGGCCTCTTATTTTAATCATAATCGGCCTGGCTATTCTAATAAGTAGTCTCAGGAAAAAGTCTCCATGAAAACAAAGTCTTTTTTAAAGGGCTTAATTGTTATACTTATAGGCCTAATTCTTTTAGCCAACAATTTTGGTATCTTATCCTGGGGCATATGGTGCCATTTGATTCGACTCTGGCCTATTATTTTAATTGCTGTAGGTCTTGATTTAATCCTTAGAACCACCTCTCTTTCTTACTTAAGAATTTTGCCTCTTTTGTTGATTATTGCTGTTATTTGTTTGGCAGTCTATATTTATCAGGTTCAAGGAAATAGATATAGATTTTACTACTTTTTCGGAAAAAAGACTCAAAACATTGAACTTAACCAGGCAGGGAACGGTCGCCACCGTCCCCTACATTTCAATAATTTTCCCGCAATATAACTCCTCAAAACTTTCTCCAAATTCTTTAAGGAATACAGCCTTTGCCTTTGTTCCCGTACAATGTCCTGTATATACCGCTTTAACTCTCCTGCTCAAATATTCTACAGTCTTCTGGATACGGCTCTTTTCTGCATCAATTAAGTGAAAGCCCCCTATTACAGTCCTAACTTTCTCAACAGCGAATACCTTTTTTGCATACTCTACAATGCTTGCTATTCCAGGATGAGAACACCCGGCAATTATCACCAAGCCATCGGGAAGATTGATTACAAGAGACATCTCATCATTAAGAGGGTCTTTAGCAATTAGGCCCTCTCTTATTGTATATAATTCAATTGTTGCCTCTTCCTCAAAACTTACTCTCTCCTTTATCTCTCCTGTAGACGCTGCCCCATCCATAATGGAGAGGGGATCACCTGTCAAAATCAAGTTCCCTCCACTCTCAATAGATGCTCTGTCCTTAGACAATCCAATTTCTCTTATAAATGGCTTAAGGATAAAATGGGGTCTGAATATATCCGGGTGAGCAACTATAGGGACTCCCTCT
>JAYEHT010000169.1:0-2347 GCA_034659655.1 Candidatus Aerophobota bacterium
AGAGAATAGAATTTCAAAAAATAAGCAAAAAGTTAGAAGAGGAAGAGCGAGAGTTCGGTATTTTTGAGGAAAGAAGGAAAAAATTAGATGATGAGATTAAACCAGAGATAAAAAACTACGAGATAAAGAGTGAAGAGGTAACGCTTAAGGAAGCAAAAAGTAAATTTTTTACTTTTCTAACAATAATTTCAGCGATACTATTTGGAATATCTTTATCTGGAATCATTATCAAACCATTATTGCTTTTCTATATATTAGCGGCATTGTTTTCAATTTTAGCTATAATTTCGGGTGTATTTAAGTTCCAATTTGTAAGAGATAAAGCTCGGCTTGCAGGAGTCTTCAAAAGAATTAAATTAACTACCTCAAAATTTGGATTGGGAGCAGATAACATTAAAGGAATTCTTTTCCATATTCAAAAATTTGATGAAGAATATTCTAAAAAGGTTGAGCAATTAGAAGAGATAAGGAGAGAAAAAAATTTATTAGAAAACGAGATAAACCAGTTAAAGGAAAAGAGGATTGTAGAGATAGAGAATAAGATAGAAAACGCCTGGAGGAAAATAGATAGTGTGGAAAGAAAATCAAAAGAGGAGTCTCTTCAAGAATATAGCAGAAAACTCGAATTAAAGTTGGGGTGCGAGAGGTCAGTAGAAGAACAGAAGAGCATTTTGAAGGCTTTTTTTGGAGAAAAGAAGAAGGTCTTAAAAAAAAATATTTTGTATTGGGATGAAGAGATTAAAGACCTGGAGAAGTATAAAGATAAAGCTGAGGGTATAAAATATAATGAAAAGAGTATTTCAGAGTTAAAAGAGAAAGAGAGATTGCTTAAAGAGAAACTAAAGGAAATAAAGGATAAGATGGCCTGTTTCCAAAAGGAACTGGAAAAAATAGAAAGGGAGGTAAATGAGATTTTACGATTAGAGTTGGAAGCAGACTACTTGCACTGCAAAACATCTGTAGATTTAGATGCAGTTAAAGACAGGTTACAAGAATATATAGATAAAAATGAAAATAATAAAGACAATGCGCTTGAAGCTATGAAAATTTTTGAGGAAATAGAAAGAGGGGAGAAGGGGAAAATTTCCCAGCTTTTTGGTAAAGAGAGCTCTGTCTCCAACTATTTTAATGAAATAACAGATGGTCTTTACGAAGAGGTAACCTTTAATCAAGAAATAGGAAAAATTGAAGTGAAATGTAGGGACGGATTAGTTCTGGATGCGGAAAAATTATCTGGTGGTGCATATGACCAGTTATATCTTTCTATTCGACTCGCCCTTGGAGAAAAACTCCTGAAAGGGGCAAAGGGTTTTTTTATTATGGACGACCCTTTCATAAAGGCAAGTCCTGATAGACTACAAAGGCAGATTGAGGTGTTAAAAAAGATTTCTAACCTCGGATGGCAGATTATATACTTCACTGCAAAGGGAGAAATCAAGGATGCTTTAAAAGAGGATATAAGCAGTAAAAAGATTAATTATTTTAAGATAAAAAGGTCTCTTGTAGAAAGGATTTGAGCTTAATTTTCATAAAAGGGTTTGACACTTTCTGATATTATTATATAATGATATCAAAAAATAAGAAAGTATAAAATGAATTCGGAAGATGATTTTGAGCAGATAGCTGAGTGCTTAAAAGCTTTAGCTCATCCTATGCGTATCAAAATTTTAGAGGAATTGGGGAAAGGAAGCAGGTGCGTTAACGACCTTTCGGAAATAATTGGGCTAAGTCAACCAAATTTATCTCAGCATCTTGGACTTCTCAAGAATAGAGGATGGGTAAAAAGAGAGAGAAAAGCGGTATATGTCTACTACTCTCTTTCAGAAGAAGGAATATCTAAAGCTTTGAGAGAGGTAAGTAAGATAATCCGCTGTTTTAAATAAAAAATTTTTCAGGAGGTGAAAAAAATGGCTATATGGGATCCCTGGAGAGAATTTTCACGGATGGAAAGAGAGATGAGAAAAATATTTGATGAGTTGTGGGGCATTCGGGGAAGAACAGGAGAAAGACTTGCTCTTCCGAGGAGAGCTGGAGGATTACCTGCAGAAAGGGAAGAGATGGCGGTAGGAACTCCCCCTGTGGATTTGATAGATAAGAAGGATTCCCTTATTTTAAGGTCGGAGCTGCCGGGAGTAAAAAAGGAAAACCTTAAGGTTACAGTTACCGATGATGAGGTAAGTCTCTCCGGCAAGGTAGAGCGAGCAAAAGAGGAGAAAAAAGAAGACTACTATCGCTCTGAGAGAGCTTACAGTTCCTGGCAGAGAACAGTTCCCCTTCCTGTAAAGGTACAATCTGATAAGGCCAAGGCTGCATATAAAGAGGGAGTGCTGGAGATAACCTTACCTAA
>JAYEHT010000170.1:0-12043 GCA_034659655.1 Candidatus Aerophobota bacterium
ATAAATGAAATAAACTCCTCACTGTTACCCCGGTAACGGTGAGGAATAAACTCCTCACTGTTACCCCGGTAACGGTGAGGAATAAACTCCCCGCTGTTACTCCGGTAACAGCGGGTAATCTTTTTAGGGACAATTCATTAAACTATTACTTTTTGTTTGAGGGCGATATGGAAAGAGTGATGATTTTTATTGATGGGAGCAATTTCTATCATGGACTAAAAACAAATAATTGTTCAACCAGGATTGATTTCTTAAAACTGTCGCAATTACTAACAGGAGCCAATAGAAAATTAATAAGAACTTATTACTACAATGCAGCGTACAAACAGAGCGATAATCCTCAAAAATATGCTGATCAACTAAAATTCTTTACCGCTTTAAAAAAGACACCGTATTTGGCAGTAGAGTTAGGTAGACTGGAAAAACGCGTTGCTGAAATAGACCAAGATTGGCTAAAAAAAGGATTAGGAAAAGAAATAGCCAGTAAGGTTATAGAATTTCTTGGAAAAGAAATAGTATATTATACAGAAAAAGGTGTTGATATAAAAATAGCCTCAGATATGCTTAAACTTGCTTATAATAACTCATATGATACAGTTATTCTGGTAAGTGGGGATGGAGACTTTGTCCCTGCTGTAAAAGGAGTCCAAGATTTAGGCAAACATGTTGAAAATGCTTATTTTGAGAGAGGGCACTCAGACTATTTGTTCGAAACCTGTGATAATTTTATTCTTTTAAATTCAAGTTTTATAAGTAAATGTTTGTTGTTTTAAATAAAAAAATAGGCTCCCTCTACCTTTCCATCCATTATCCCATTCACCCAATTCCCTTGACAATTCTCCATTTTTTGTTAATATTTTTTATAACAAAGGTGAAAATAGATCAATATTCATCAATGATTTGTAAACCTCGTTAGATGCTTGAAGCATCAATAATAGGAAAATATTAGTTTGTTGAGTTTACGGGTATCGAGGGACTTTCCCCGAAGGAGCATTATAGAAGCTACCTTAACGAGTCTTTGAGTTGAGGAAAAAGAAAAATTTATGTTTGAGGAGCAAAGCGACGAGTTGCTCTGCCTATTTTTAAGGGGGAGCAGCGTAAGCGTTGAGGGGGAAATGCTCTGCATTGCCCCCTCAAGATGAATTAAATTTTTCCCGTAGCTAAGAAGACTCGCCCTGTGAAATAGATTATTTAACGGGGCGAGCAGAAAAAGAATCCAAGGCGGATATACAGCGAGGGAGGGGAAAAGTCCCGAGATATGGTTGTCATCTAACAGGGGTAAAGCAAAAAATAATAGAAAAAGAGGTTAAATATGAGTGCTCGAAGAGTGAGTTATAAGAATAAATATTTACAAACAAAAAAAGAACTTGAATTTGAAAGGGAAAGATTAAAGAATGCCCAAAAAGAGCTTTCTCTCCTGCAAAGAAGGATTAAAGAAACAAAAGCAGAACTTGCCTCAACTGATAAGGAGGCGGGAGAATATCTTGATTGTCTTAAGCGATTAAAGGCAGAATTTGAAAATTATAAAAAACGTAGCTTAAAAGAAAAAGAGAAAATAGTAAAATTTGCCAATGAAGATTTAATTAAACAGTTTTTCTTCTTGTTGGATGATTTAGAAAGAGCTTTGAGTTCTGCGAAAGAATCGGAAAATTTCACCGCTTTATTGGAAGGAATAAAGATAGTCTCAACCCAGTTTAAGCAGGTGCTAAAAAATCAGGGAGTAGAGGAGATTAAAACTCAAGGAGAAGAGTTTAATCCCTATTATCATGAAGCTGTTATGCAGGTGGAGTTAAATGAATATCCTGATAATTCAGTAGTAGAAGAGATAAGAAAAGGTTATAAGGTGAAAGATAAAATTTTAAGACCAGCTATGGTTAAAGTAAATAAGAGAAAGAATCTACCCTCGAGCGCAGGAAAGAAGAAGAAGAAAGAGAAGTGATATTTTATGGAGCACTATATCAATAGTGCTCCATTTATCAAATTTTCAACTATTGATGATTATGTTGCAATGAAAAGGGAGGCTTTACAATGAGTGATAAAAAGATGGCTAAAAAAATAATAGGTATCGATTTAGGGACCACCAATTCCTGTGTTGCAGTAATGGAAGGAGATGAGGCTGCTATTATTCCCAATCAAGAGGGGTCTCGAACTACTCCTTCTGTGGTGGCCTTTACCGATAAAGGAGAAATGTTGGTAGGAGGACCAGCAAAAAGGCAGGCGATAACTAATTCTACTAATACAGTTAGTTCTATTAAGAGAATAATGGGGCGTCGTTACGATGAGTCTGCGGTAAAAGAGGCGAAAAAGAAGGTCTCTTGTAAATTAATTAAAGATTCTAATAGTCGGGTAAAAGTGAAGGTGAATAAGGGAGAATTCTTACCCCAGGAGATATCTGCAAGGATTTTACAGAAGATGAAACAGACAGCAGAACAGTACCTGGGAGAAAAGATAGAACGAGCGGTAATTACTGTTCCCGCTTACTTTAATGATAGTCAGCGCCAGGCTACCAAGGATGCGGGGACTATCGCCGGTCTTAAAGTGGAGCGAATTGTTAATGAACCTACAGCAGCTTCTATGGCCTATGGGTTGGAGAAAAAAGGAGAAAAGAAGATCGCCGTTTATGATTTAGGGGGAGGAACTTTTGATATTTCTATACTGGAAGTTGGCGATAAGGTGGTGGAAGTCCTCTCTACTAATGGAGATACCTATTTAGGAGGCGATGATTTTGACCAACGAGTTGTGAACTGGATAGCAGATGAATTTAAAAAGGAGAACGGAATAGATTTAAGAGAAGACAGAATGGCTTTGCAGAGGTTAAAAGAAGCGGCCGAGAAGGCTAAATGTGAGCTTTCCTCAAGTTTGGAAACTCAAATAAATCTTCCCTTTATTACTGCTGATGCCGCAGGACCCAAACATTTGAATATAAGTCTTACTCGAGCTAAGTTGGAGCAGCTGTGTGAAGATTTAATTGAACGAGCAATAGAGCCTTGTAAGCAGGCTTTAAAGGATGCTAAATTTGAGCCAAACGATATTCAAGAGGTGGTTTTGGTAGGGGGACAGACAAGAATGCCCAAAGTTCAGGAAAGGGTGAGAGAATTCTTTGGAAGAGAGCCTCATAAAGGAGTTAATCCGGATGAGGTAGTGGCTGCAGGAGCGGCTATCCAGGCTGGAGTTTTAGCAGGGGAAGTGAAGGATATTCTACTTCTGGATGTGACTCCCCTCTCCTTAGGCATTGAAACCTTAGGAGAAGTAACCACCAGGCTTATTGAGAGAAATACAACTATTCCTACCAAGCAGAGTAAGGTATTTACTACGGCTGCTGATAATCAGACAGCGGTGGATATCCACGTTCTGCAGGGGGAAAGGACAATGGCCAGGGACAATAGAACTTTAGGGAGATTTCAGCTTACAGGAATTCCTCCTGCTCCTCGAGGTATTCCTCAAATTGAGGTTACCTTTGATATAGATGCCAATGGAATCGTTAATGTTTCTGCAAAGGATAAAGGGACAGGTAAACAACAGGCAATTACTATCAGGGAATCGGGAGCTCTATCAGAAGAGGAGAGAGAGAAAATGGTCAAAGAATCCGAACAGCATGCTGAAGAAGACAAAAGAAGACGGGAGCAGGTTGAGGTTAAGAATCAAGCCGATAATATAATTTATGCTACAGAAAAAGCGGTTAAAGAGCATGGAAGTAAAGTTGGCGATTCTGAGAGAAAGAGAATAGAGGATGCTATTGATGAGCTTAAAAAAGCAAAAGAGTCCGATAATGTAGAAGAGATTAGAGAGAAGATAAAGACTCTGGGAGAAGTATCTCAAAAATTAGGTCAGGCTGTATATCAAGAAGCGGCTAAAAAGGAAGCAGAAAAAAGTAAAGAGGAGAAAAAACAGGGTAAAGAAGAAAAGGGTGAAGAAGATGTAACCGATGCAGAATATAAGGAGGAGGAATAAAAGGATTGGCAAAGAGAGATTATTATGATATTTTAGGTATATCCCGGGACGCTTCTTTAGAAGAAGTAAAGAAAGCTTATAGAAAGTTAGCCGTTAAGTACCATCCTGATAGGAATCCAGGTAATCAAAAGGATGCGGAAGAGAAATTTAAAGAGGTTTCCGAGGCCTATAAGATTCTTTCCGACCCTAAAAAAAGGAAGATTTATGATGAATACGGGCATGCAGGATTAGAGGCAGAAGTAGGAACAGGAGCTGGAGCAGGATTTGGTGGTTTTGATTCTGACCCTTTTAAGATTTTTGAGGAGGTTTTTGGAAGGGAATCGTTTGGGGAAGATTTTTTTGGAGATTTTTTTGGAGGACGAAGAACCTATCGAGATAGAGGAGTTCAACCGGGCTCAGACCTTCATTATAGTCTTAAAATCTCCTTTGAAGAGGCAGCATTTGGAATAGAGAAAGAGATAAGAATTTCTCATCATGAAACCTGTCCAACCTGTGGGGGGGAAGGTATTAAACCAGGCTCACATCCTCGAACCTGCCCTACTTGCGGAGGAAGCGGTTATGTAAGAGTAAGACAGGGATTTTTTTCAATTTCAAGGACCTGCACTCATTGCCAGGGAAGAGGAACAATAATAGATAATCCCTGTAAAGATTGTCGAGGAACGGGAAGGGTAAAGAGATCACATAATATTAAGGTAAAGGTTCCTGCGGGTGTTGATAATGGCTCCCGCCTTCGATTAAGAGGAAAAGGGGAGGCAGGATTAAGAGGGGGGCCTCCGGGAGATTTATATATTACTCTCCGTGTAGGACCTCATCCTATGTTTAAAAGAGAAGAGAATACAGTTATTTGTGAGGTTCCCCTCACTTTTACTCAGGCTGCTCTGGGAGGAGAAATCAGAGTTCCTACTCTTGATGGCAATGTGAAGTTGAAGATTCCTCCAGGAACTCAAAGCAATAAAATCTTCCGTTTAAAAGGAAAAGGGATTCCTTATCTGCATTCTTATGGTCGAGGAGATCAATGGGTAAGAGTAGTGGTGGAGACTCCCGTTAATTTAAATAATGAGCAGAAGGAACTTCTTCGAAGATTTAAAGAACTTGGGCGAGGGAACGGACAACCTAAGGTTAAGGAGTTTCTTAATAAGATAAAGCAGGCTTTCAGGTAGATGAAAAATTGCCGAACGGTAGCCTTAGCTACTTTAGGTTGCAAAGTAAATCAGTATGAGACCGAGTTTATAAGAGAAAGACTTGAGGAATCCGGTTTTGTTATTGTTCCCTTTAAAGGGAAAGCAGACATATACATTATAAATACCTGCACGGTAACCCAAAAAGCAGCTCGAAAATCGAGAGAGCTAATAAATCAGGTAAAGAAAAGAAATAAAGAGGCTTTTTTAATTCTCACCGGTTGTTATGCCCAGGCAGAGGGAGAGAGTCTGAAGAAGAGGTTTCCCTGGATAGATTTAGTAGTAGAAAACGAAGACAAACTTAAAATAGATAGATTAATGGAACCGGAAGGGGAAACTCTTACCTCTCGAAACTCATTTATTCATACCTTCCATAACCATAATCGAGCTTTTGTGAAAATAGAGGATGGCTGTAATCAGTTTTGTAATTATTGCATAATTCCCTATGTCAGAGGAGATAAAATCAGAAGTCGGCGTTCAGGAGAAATTATTGCAGAAATTAAAGGTCTGGTAAAAAATGGATTTAAGGAGATAGTTTTAGGTGGGATAAACTTAGCTCTTTACGGAGAAGACCTCACATCAAGAGCTTCTTTAGTTAATTTCCTGAAGATGATAAGCTCTTTAAAAGAAGATAATATAAGGATAAGGCTGAGTTCCCTCGAACCGCATCTAATTACTGAAGAGCTAATAGATTTCATTGCAGACTCCTCTTTAGTCTGTCCCCATTTCCATTTTCCCCTGCAAAGTGGAGATAAGAAGGTTCTCAAAAGAATGGGAAGAAGATACACTCCTTGCGAATACAGGAATCTTGTGGGGAAAATCAGAAAAAAGATTCCCTCTGTAGCTATTACTACCGATATTATAGTTGGTTTTCCCGGAGAGGGAGAAAAAGAGTTTCTTAACACCTACCATTTTCTTGAAGATATAAAGTTTAGCAGGCTTCATATATTTAGATTTTCTCCCCGTAAAGGAACTTCTGCTTGTTCAATGGGACCTCGAGTAACCGAAAGAGTAAAAAGGGAGAGAAGCAAAAAGTTAAGGGAGATGGGAAAAATCCATTCTCTTGAATTTGCTTCTCATTTTTTAAATCGCTCATTAAGAGTTCTTGTTGAAGAAAAGAGAGACTCTTTAAGTGGGCTACTCACAGGCTACACAGATAATTATATTCGCGTATTTATAAGGGGAGAAGAGAATTTAAAGAATAGACTGGTAAAGGTAAGGTTGACTGAGATAAAAGAAAATAAAGTACGGGGTCAGGTCTTCAAACTTCACATAAGTTAATTCAATCTTATAAAATGTTTTATGTGAAGTTTGAAGACCTGACCCCATAGGAATTTCCTTTGTCTTCTAAAACTAAAAAATGCCGAAAGATTGTTGTAATTTTCTCAGTTTCCTTCCTTTTATTTCTTTCCTTTAAAAATGTAAATGCTACTCAGAAAGAGATTTATCCCTTTCAGATTTCCTTAGAGGAAGAAAGCAAGTCCTTGCCTGAAGAGGAAACTATCACCGACCAGAATTCCTGGCAGTCAGAAGTAAAAATCATTGGTCGTAAATTAATAGAGTTAAAATATGGGAAAACCCATTATTTAAATCCGGATGAGGCAAGCATAAAAGAGAACCCTTCTTCTCAAACAGAAGTGAACCAGGAACTGCAGCTTGGGGCAAGAGGAAGGATAGGGAATAAGATTTTTGTTGATATAAGTTATGATGATACTGTTCCTCTCGTTGAGCAGAGGAAAATCTCCTTAAATTATGAAGGAGAAAAGAGAGAGATTGTTAAAGAGGCTCTCCTTGGAGATATTAAATTAGACCTTCCCCGAAGCGAATTTGTTGCCTATAATAAGAGCCTTTTCGGAGCTAAAATAGAGATGAGGGAAGGTAATTTTAGTTTAACAGGGATAGGAAGTGTTATAAAAGGTATTTCTGAGAGTAAAACATTTACCGGGAAAAAGATATTTAAAAAGAAGGAGATACCCGATACGGCGTATGTTAAGGGAAGATATTACAAATTATATTTTGACTCTCATCATCTTCCTCTTGCCCCAGGCAGCGCCGAGGTGTATATAGATGATGGAGACGGCACTAATAATGGGTCTGCAATCTGGATGAAGGTTACAGGTGAAGATGGGGATACTTATGAGGGATACTTTGATGAGGAGTATCCGGGCGAAGATTATCTTTTTGACAGTGATGAGGGGATAATAAAGTTCGAAAAAGAGATAAAGGATAATTATATTATCGCTGGTGCCTATAAGGATAAAAATGGAACAAGATGCCCGGAGACAGGCTATCGGATGATTAAAAAGGGGCAGGATGTCTATTACGATAAGTACGAATTTAAGAACTACTACTCCTTAGGTTTAAAGAAGATTCAACGGGAAGACTTTGTGTTGCGTATTCTTGATTTGAGTGATAATATTCTCTTTGATTTAAGTAATCCGGAGGTATCAGAATATGAAGTAGAAGTAGATTACGACTTTGGCATTGTAAAGATTACTAAACCCTTCTCTTCTGAGCCGGATAGACCTTTTCCAGAGGCTTATCCTCCCCGGCGAATACATCGGTATACCATTTATACTGAATATGAAGGCAGTATAGATACCTACATACTTAAGCCAGATATCATTCCTGCAAGTGAGAGGGTGTATTTAAATGGGAAACTGTTGAAACGGGATGTAGATTATGTAATTGATTACCCCTCAGGTTTTTTAACTTTTGTTTATCCGGGGAGGATACCCGAGGATACAAAAATTAAGGTCGATTATGAATGGATGCCTTTTGCAGGGGGAAAAGCTACCATCCTGGGGGCAAGACTCGGATTCAGTGCCGGTGAAAGATTCTCTGCAGGCTCTACATTTCTTTCCCGAAATTCGTTTTCTGTAAAAGAAGTTCCTTCACTGGAGTCTCCCCCCTCTTCTGATGAAGTAATAGGTTTAGATACTCACTTTGATTTTTCTCCTCATCTTGTATTTCAAAATAAAGAAGTCCCCCTCAATTTAACCGTTTCTGGAGAAATAGCTCAGGGCAGGTATAATCCTAATACTTTTGGCAGGGCTATGGTAGAGGACTTTGAGTCTACCAAAGTTATTGATGAGCTATCTATGGATAAGGATGACTGGCAAATAGGCAGTAAACCGGAAGATGTTTCCGAAGACAAAAGAGATTATATAGTAATTTCGGATGAGGAGATACCCGGCGATGAGATTAACCCGGAGTGGAGCAGAGAGAAAAGAAGGGTTCTTCTTCTTGATTATGATTTTCCCTCCTCTCAATACTGGGATAGCGTTGTTTACTCGGTATCTTCTACCGGGGTTGACCTTTCTCAAAGAGATTATCTGGAGCTCTGGGTTAAGGGTGATGGAGGTGGGGAGACCTTGCATCTTGACCTGGGAGTGGTTAACGAGGATGCTGATGGTGATGGGAAGTTAGATACAGAAGATAGGAATGGTGATGGGAAGCTTAATCCGGGTGAGGATACAGGAATTGAAATAGGGGGAAGGCATATAGGGGAGGGTAATGGAAGATTGGACACAGAGGACCTTGATGGGGATGGAAGGCTAAATTCTGCTCTAAATATTAAGTATACCTCTTACAGCCGGGTAATCTATTCGGATTGGACAGGATGGAGAAAACTTGATATACCCTTAAATGAAGGAGTGTCCCCTTTTCCCTGGGATGAGGTAAGTTCTTTAGTGAAGCATCTTCGGGTTTGGATAGAAGGGGATAATTTTTCGGGAACTCTTAAATTTGCCTTTATGGGAATCGCAGGAGACCGATGGGAAAGTCACAACTTGGAAACAAAAGCGATAAATAATAAGGATAATCCCGAATACAATCCTTTTACTGACGATAATTTCCGAGATTACTATGAGAGGATGTATGGAAAATCAGAGACCAGCGAGGGGAAATGGAGAAAGGAGGGAGCTTTTTCTCTGATATATAATTTGAGCCCTCAGGAGAAGGGTTGGGTTCAACAGACCTATATTAAGCCAAGAGATTTCTCTTATTATAGAAACCTAAATTTCTGGATATATGGTGATAAAAATGGCGAGGAGGTTTCCCTTCGGATAGGCTCTGATGTAGAGGAAGGAGGTAATTATTATACTCTACAAAGCAAGATTGACTACAAGGGCTGGCGGCTGATAACTGTTCCCTTGCAAAATCTTACCTCTTACGGCAATCCCTCCTTTGATGATATAAAGCAACTGCGGATAGAGGTTGAGAATGATTCAAACAAAATATTAGAGGGAAAAATATATGCAAACGATATTTTCCTCTCCGAGGTCATCAAAAGTAAAGGTTTAGCTAAGAGGGTAGCCTTGCAAATAGATTCTGGAGATTCTTTTTCTGTGGATACAGAGTACAAGAAGATGGACCCTGCATTTCACACTATAGGTGTGCCTTTTAAAACCCAGGGCTCAGAATTAAGCCGAATAGGAGCAAAACTTTCTCTTTCGGAGGCTCTTCCCCTGTTTTTTAACTGGAGAAAGGAAGAGAAGAATACTTTATCCACCAGAGGAACAGATTTAAGCAGTCTGGAATTAGGGAAAGCAATTGAAGAGGTAAAAGATTATGAGGTGAATCTTCTTTTTCCCACCTGGCCTGAGGTGGTTTTGAGAAAAAAAAATAGCATCACCGATTATGAGTTGCGAAAGAAGAGAAAAATAGAGGATGCCTATGAGGCGCTGTTTAAATATGAGAACCCTTATTCTTCCTCACTCCCGCCTTCTTCCATTGAGACTCGCTATCAGTTAATAGATAGAGAGGATATCGACTCTGAAGGAGTGCAAAAAAGAGAAGAGATAAGAAAATTTAGAATTAATCTCCCCTTTAATCCTCTGGAGAATTTAAGTATAAATCCTACTTATTCTCAGAATATAATAGATCAAAAAAAGAATGAGGGAAAGATGCCAAAGCTAAAGGAGGAAAAGTTGAGTTTAATCTCTAAAGTTAGTTTTCTTAATCTATCTCCTGAGATTAATTTTGATGGTGGGTATAAAGAGGACGGCTTCTCTTTATCTGATTATAATAAAAGAGATGTATATACTCATTCTCAAACTAGCCTTAGTCTCCCTCTAAGGATAAAAACATTTTTCCCAGAGCCAAAGCTGTTTAATACCCTCAGGTTTTATTTTAACTATAAGGTAGAGAGAGAAAATATTTATGAGGATACTGTTACCCCCTTAAGTCCCCTCTCTCAGCTTGGTTTAAAGAGGGTAGATTTAGAGGATGGAAGGACAAAATTAGCTCTGCAGAGAAAAAATTTCAGTATAAAAGAGAGCTGGGAGCCTCTCGATTTTCTTGATGTTGGCTCTGATTACAGTAGACTTAAAGAGAAGAAGATAAGAGTGAGCACCCCTTATATTCTGGAAGTTGAAAGCTGGCCAAATATAACTCTAAAATTTGACCTTTTAAAGACCCCTTTTTTAGATGAATTCTCCTCTAAATTATTTAACAGCTCTTTTTTAACATTGGAGTATGTCCGAAAGACAACCGATAAAGAGAATATATCTCACAGGATAGTCTACCAGCCCTCTTTAACCTTGAAGGGGATTTTAAAAAAGCCCTCTGATTTTACTCTTACTCTTAATTATACCTCTACCCGGGGCAGGGAAGAGTATTATGAAAGAGAGAGAATTTTAAGAGATTTTTCCGAGAGCTACACCCTTAAGGCAGATTATTATGTGCTTTTCCCCTGGAAGATAAGAATACCCATTTTTAACTGGAAAATAGATTTTAAAGACAGGGTGCACTTCTCATCAGGAGTTAATTTGAATACAGAAAAGAAGTATTACTCTCCGGGAAGAGTTGATGAGGATAATATAAAATATACCTTATTTACAGATACGGAGTATAGAATTCAGAAAAACCTTTCAATAAAATTGGGAATTGAAGGCTCCTATGTTGAAGATAAGGTGGATATAAGCAAAAGCTGCTATTCTTATGGAGCATCAGCAAGCCTTGAGTTAAGATTTTAGATGATTCAATTTGATACACAATGATGAATCCAATGTTTTCTTTTTGCCTACCTTTTTTGGTCTAATATAGACTAAACTACTGTCAGTTCTCTTAAGGGGACATGAATTGTTTTCTTGGGTTTTTCCTTTGAATGTACCAGCTTCTCCATCTCTTTTACGATCTCTGCTTTGAAGTATTGCTCCCCGCAAACCTGGCATACTCCAAACTGCTTCTTTGCATCATATCGAGCCACTTCCCATTTTTCTGTCTTTAGCTGCCAACAAGGAAGATTGGCTCATTGTTTTTCAAGAAGAGTTTACCTCTTCCACTGAGAATGAACCCAAAAGAATAAGAGCAACCTAAATCCTGTAAATATCAGGATAAATAAGGTGCTCTTATCTCGTCCTATCTGGACGACTAAATCACCTACTTCTCTCACCCGGTAGGTTAACAGTAGGGGAATATTATATTTTTTAGGAAAACTTACCTATTGCAATTACTTTATTACCCTCAATATCATATCTAATCCGGTAATCTCCTATTCTTATTCTCCATAAGAAATTTTTTTCTTTTATCTTGTATAGTTTCGTATTTAGACTTTTTTTCTGCTACTTGAAATCTTTTTAGAGGTTTTTTTCTGAGTGAGAATATTAATTATCTGCATAATTAAACCGAGGTCTTGCTCGGTCAATTTCTGACTTATTTTTAGCAGATTTTGCCTTTTTCTATCTTTAAGCAGTCTTTTTATCTCGCCAGGCAAAAGTTCCATCGATCTTAAAAGAGAGCTATCCTCAAAAAAATAACCGAGAGGAACAGAAAAAGCTTTCCCCATTTTTTCAACATCTTAAGGGAAGGGTATTGTTCTCCTCTTTCTATTTTTCCTATATAGGTATAATTAACCTTACCAATGTGCTGAGCAAACACCTTTTGAGTAAGTCCTGATTTTCTCCTCAGTT
>JAYEHT010000171.1:0-2331 GCA_034659655.1 Candidatus Aerophobota bacterium
CCTTTTGTTCCTTGAAGAATAAGGTTGTCAAGGTCATCGTTACTGATTTCGAAGCTTTGTTGAAGTCCAGCGATTTGTTTATCCAGGATATTGTTTAATCCATTCAGAGTATTTTCAGCATAGAGATATAAAACTCTCCTCTTTTCCTTAATGGGAAACTGCTCTAAAAATGGTGTAGCCGAGATTAGATGTAATCCCATCTGTAAAGCTAAAATTGTTTTCCCCTCTTTAGTCGCTCCTGCTAATAAGATATAACCACCTTTTGGCATTAACCCATTTCTAATTAAAAACTCTTCTTCTGGTAACTTTGTCTCTAAAAGTTCCTTAACTGTTAAACTTTGTGAGGCAAGCTCTAAAGCATTATTCCTTATCTCCTGCTCTGCTTTAGTCAACTTCTCAAATATCGGAGTTCGCTTCGCTAATTTCTCCAGCTCCTCCTTGCTCTTCCCATAATTCACAAACCAATCCGTGACATCCTGCCCCTCTCTGAGTCCCAGATCTATGATCCTAACTTGAGCTACTCTAGAGAGGATCTCGGCAACCCTCTCCGCTCCTTTCTTCCCCGGCTCGTCGCAATCAAAAACGATATTAACTTTTTTTCCATCAAACAGGGGGGTAAATTCATTCTTCCAGGTTCCAGCCCCCGAAGTGACGGTTATGGCAGGCAAGCCATGAGAAAGTGCACATAGGACGTCAAGTTCCCCTTCACATAGCCAAATTTCCTTATTTCTAAGCTGATTCTCGGGATAAAGATAAACTGCATAAGGTAAGCCCGCAGTGAGAGGATAATCTTTTGGCTTCTCGTCCTTTAAAGAATGGAATCTGATGTTGATACATTTTTTATTTTTCAGCATCGGAATGGTGATTCTTTCTCCGCCGCCATATTCCGGATGAGTATTGGCTAGCCCAATTTTGTATTTACGGATTATCTCTGCTGTGAGTCCTCTCGCTTCTTTGAGAAAGATCAATAAACTATCCGAGAGATTCCTATGGTATTTCTCTGCTTTTTCCATCGCTTCCTGGAGGTCCCGGGGTTTAGGGACCCTTCTTTCCTTTAAATTGGATTGGTAGATATGTCCTTTCCATCCACAGGCCCGGCAAAGAAAAACTTGTTTCTCCTCGTTTATATCAAGGTTTGGGTGCTTTTTGTCTGCGTGCTTTGGACAAAAGGCTCTCCACTCTCTACCCTGTCTTTTTGCTACAACCTCTATCACTCTTTTTTCTTCGTTATCCCACAGCTCAAAAGTCTTTTGCATAGCTATCACCTTATCTTTTTTTTTAATGTTTCCCGGCGAGCTTCATAGAATTTATAAAGCTCATCTTCTAAATCCACTGGGTTAACCCTGAAAGTCTCGGTTATCTGTTTAATTCTTTTTTTGGGTATAACCACCGCTCCGATTTCCCACTGAGAGATAGCGATTTGAGAAACTCCCAGGAGCATAGCCATTTCGGTTTGGGTTAAACCTTTCTCTTCCCGTATTTTCTTAATTGGACTTATCATCTTTATACACCTCCAAATAAAAAAGCCCTGGAGATAACCTACCCCCAGAGCTTGACTATATTACCTTCTTAGACTATAATAAGCTTGGTGATCAGGTTATTCTGTTCTTGCCCGCTTTGCTACCAACAAAGCGGGTTCTCTTTTTATTTCTAAAGAACAGTCTCTATTAACTCCTTTTCCTTTTTCTCTATTTTTATCGGGTGAAGTTCAACCCTTAATGATTTTCTGCCCTCCGAGGTTATATGATAGTGAATTCTCACTCTATAAGTTTGGTGCGGTTTGGTCATTGGAGAAATCCCCTTCTTTAATGCTTCTCTCACAAAAAGATAGCGAGAAAGTAAACCAATCTTCCTGTTGGAAACTTTTTTAGCTAATTCGCCCATCACTTTAACACCACAAAGAGCCTCTATATTCGGATCGTTCAGATTTTCTATAACTTCCTTTGCCCAGCTAATTTCATTCAATTTATATCCATCTCTCACAAGCCAGTAAACCAAAGCAACCTGTTCTATGCAGTCATTAAACCACCAGCCCTTTACCCCTCCAGCTCTTCCCTTGCTTTCTTTCTTCACAGGCTTGTTCACTACACCCATTAAGACCCAGCGACGAAATTGATTATAGGAGACAGGAAATCCAAATTTATTTTTAACTTCTCGTAGTATTGATTTACGGTCAATCATTTACTCGCTCCTGTGTAAATATTTTAACAAAAAAATAATATAAGTCAAGTCAAAAGATAGCTCTCTTTTTATAAATTTTCCTCAAAATCCTTTCAGAAACGCCCCTATCTTGCGAGTCCAGAGCTTGAGGTAATATTTTTACCCCACTGC
>JAYEHT010000172.1:0-2324 GCA_034659655.1 Candidatus Aerophobota bacterium
GATTATCTCCCAGGGTAATACTAATTATAGTATATCACAACCTCAAAATTTGTCAAGGGACTATATTAAGATAATAAGTTCTAATTAATATATTGGGTAATACAAATAAAAAGTCTAAAACAACCAACCTATGCAGTTTTCAGAGAACAGAACCTCGTATTGGCGAAAGTCAGGTTAAAGTACAGTCAGGTCTTGCAACGTAATCAATAGAGGAAATAAGGGAAGAACCAATTCAGAGGGAGAAGAATAAATGTCTTTAATAGAGCTAAATAAGGTAAAAAAATCTTACCAGCAAGGTAAAATAGAGGTTCCTGCTTTGCGAGGAATTGACTTAACTGTACAACAAGGAGAATTTGCTACTATTTTTGGTCCTTCTGGTTCTGGAAAAACTACTCTTTTAAATATGATCGGTTGTTTAGATATACCAACAGAAGGGGAAATTTGCCTTAATGGGCGTAAGATAAGCGGCCTTTCTAAAAAAGATTTAGCTATGACCAGACGTTATAATATTGGCTTTATATTTCAAAACTACAGCTTGATCCCAGTTTTAACTGCGTATGAAAATGTGGAGTTTGCTCTTCGCCTAATCGAGGATTCCTCAGAAAAACAAATAAAAGAAAAAGTATTGAAAATGTTGGAGGAAGTAGGTCTAAAAAGATTAGAAACCCGAAGGCCGAATGAACTTTCAGGTGGGGAAAAACAGAGAGTAGCTATTGCTCGGGCTCTAATTAAAGAGCCCAAGATTGTTTTGGCTGATGAACCAACAGCTAACTTAGATTCTGAAACAGGGGTTGAAGTGGTCAAGATTATGGTTAAAATGAATCAGGAATTAGGGACCACCTTTATTTTCTCAACCCATGATCCTCAGATAATGAAATATACTAAAAGATTAATTAACCTTAAGGATGGTATGATTTCTACTGATGAGAGGAGAGGATAAAGGTGTTTAGTATTAAACTTGGTTTTAAAAATTTAACTCGCCAGAAAAGAAGAAATATAATTACTGCTCTGGTGATTGCCTTCGCCTTTTTTGCCTATCTATTTCTGTATTCTATGATGAACGGCATGGAGGAGATGTCCTTTGAAAATATAAGAAATTTAGAAACCGGGGATATTCAGATTACTTATCCTGAATACTGGGAGAAAAGGGAAGAATTACCTCTGGAAAATTTAATCAATTTAAATCAAGATGTAGAAAAGAGCATAGAAAGTATAGATGGATTATCAGGGGTATCTTCCGAACTTAGATTTACTGCTAATCTCAATAATGGAATTGATGAATTACCGGTTATGGGTCTGGGAATAGAACCTGAACATTATAAAGAAGTCTTTGTTACTCAAAAATATTTGGTGGCTGGTTCGATGTTTTCTCCGGGCGAATATAAAGCAGTGATAGGAGAAAAACTGGCTCAACTAATGGATTTAAAGATGAATGATTATATCATTCTCCTGGTCAGGACCAAGGATGATACCTTTAATACTATTGATGCCGAAATTGGGGGATTGCTTCATTCTCCTCATCCAGGGGTTAATGGAGGGACAGTCTTTGTCCCCTTAGATATTGCTCAACAAGCATTAAATGTCGGCAATAGCGTTAGTATAATTGCGCTAAAATTAGCTCGAGGAAATGAAAAAAACATTACCGAGACCTTAAACGAAAATTTTCAGAGAAAAGGTTTAAATTTAAGAGCTCATTCCTGGAGAGAGTCTGCTAAATCGGTAATAGCTTTAGCTACCGCTAAGAAGAGCGGTATTTCCGCTATCCTGTCAATAGTTTTACTCATCGGCATAGTGGGGATTGTTAATAATGTTATTCTGTCTGCTCTTGAGAGAACAGAAGAGATTGGTATGATGAAGGCTTTAGGAATGAGGGAGATGGAAATTGTTTTAGTCTTTGTGGTAGAAGCAACAGGGATAGGGATAATTGGCGGTTTGGCTGGATGTTTATTAGGGGCTGCGGGGGTTGGCTGGTTGGTTAAATATGGATTTGATTTAACTTATTTAGGTGGAGATATGTCTCAATATGGGATTCCTATTTTAAATAAAATTTATGGGGTTTGGAATTTTTCTACTTTTGGTTTCTTATTTATCTTAGGGGTTATAGTTGCCCTATTATCCAGTATAGCACCAGCACTTTGGGCTGCTCGCAAAGATCCAGTAAAAGCAATCTATCATAGATAAGGAGAGTGGGGAAAATGAAATTTTTATGGAATTTAGCCAGAAAAAATTTAGCAAGGTCCAGAGTTAGGACCTTAGTATCTATAATTGCTATTGCTATCGCTATTGCCACTGTAACCTTTGTAAGAGGACTTATTAGTGGAATG
>JAYEHT010000173.1:0-11927 GCA_034659655.1 Candidatus Aerophobota bacterium
TCTTAGTTATCTATTACTCGCAGACCGGAAAAACAAAAAAGACTTGCTGAAGAGATTGCAAAGGATTTTAGGGCTGCTGATAATGAAGTGGAGCTGAAAGACATTGAACGGGTGGAAGAAAAGGATTACGATACTAATGTAAGGGAAGCAAGAGAAGGTATTGAAGCGAAAATAAAGCCAACTGTTAGCGATGTTTCAAGCTAATACAAGCCAATTAAAGATAAACTGGCCAAAGAATGGACTGCTCTGATTAGCAAATAAAAAAGCTCGGGCTAATCCTCCAGGTACTTCTTAAGCTCTTCCTTAAATTTTTTAAAGAGAAGTTTTTGTCGCCTTCTTTATCTAATGTTGGCAAATTCGCATCAAAAAACTACAAGGAATCGAAAGAGGATAAAAATGTCTTTTGGGAGAATTGCTATTATTCCTATAGAAGATCCCATTGGAGGAATATACCTTCCTTTTTTAGGGGATGTAAGAGAAAGAAACCTCTCCAGGATAGAAAAATGCTTGGAACAGGCTAAGAAGAGCAAAAGGATAAAGGCTGTAATTTTAAAGATAAATTCTCCCGGAGGGAAGGCTTATTCGTGCAAGAGGCTGGTGGAAAGGGTAAAGGAGATTAAGAAATTCACTGTAGCTCAGATTGAGGAAATAGGAACAAGCGGCGCCTATTGGATTGCCTCCTGGTGCGACGCGATTTTAGCCGATGAACCAAGCTTAGTGGGAGGAGTAGGAGCTATTAGTATAAAGCTGGATCTTTCTGAATTTATGAGAAAAATTGGTATAAACTTTAGCTCTATTACTTCAGGAAAGTACAAGGAATTAGTTTCTCCTTTTCGAAAATCTACTGAAGAAGAAAGAAAAATAAGAGAGAACCAGCTAAGGTTAGTAAGTCAGGTCTTTATCCAGGATATTAAAAAAAGAAGGAAATTAAAAAGGGAGGAAGATGTCCTTCAGGGAAGGATCTATCGTTGATAAGGATCTACTCGATTATTTAGCTTCTCAAACAGCCCAGATCTTCTCTTGTTCTGTAGAGACTGGAAAGCCCCTTCCAAAACCTGAATATGCTTATAACAAAAGAAGAAACCAATACTGCGCTGACCTTATCTTGAAAAACCTTAAAGGAGAAAACCTGGAAAAGAAAGATAAAATTTTGGGAGTGGTCAATTTAGATTTATACACACCCGGCCTTAACTTTGTCTTTGGTGAAGCCTCGTTGAATGGAAAAGTAGCTCTCATCGCCTTGCCTCGATTAAGACAGGAGTTTTATGGGCTGCCTTGCGATAAAGAACTTTATTATGAGAGAGCTATTAAAGAGGCTGTTCACGAGCTTGGTCATGCCTTTGGGTTGAATCATTGCAAGAATACAGGATGTGTAATGCATTTTTCTAACAGCCTTTATGATACTGACCGCAAGGGAAAAGAGTTTTGTAAGGACTGTAGAGAAAAGCTCCCCTTATTAAAATAGAATAAGAAAGCTGTTACTATGAAGCATAGGGCAAAAAGGGGGGAATATGGAATCGTATGTTTTTCCTCATATCGGAAAACCAAATCAACATTAATATTGAGGGATTTAGATATACTGAAAGAAGTTGATAAACGAAAATTAAACTTGCATATTTTCTAAAATTTGGCTATAATAAAGTGAATAAAATTATTGCCGGAGTGGCGGAATCGGCAGACGCGCTGGACTCAAAATCCAGTGAGGTTTATCCCTCATGTGGGTTCAACCCCCACCTCCGGCACTACAGGAAAAAAAATGGCCTGGCTAATTGTTTCTATGATTGTTCCCTTATTTATAGCCTGGTGGGTAGCTTCTGATGCTAAAAAGAGAGGTTACAGTAAATATGCTATTCTCGGATGGTTCTTAGGAGTCTGGCTCATTCTCATCATATTTTTGCCACTCTATCTCATCTTGAGAAATAGATTCTCCCGGAAAGAGGAAAAAGGACCCTGGGTATGTCCTTATTGCGGCAGGATTTACACAGAGAAGACTCCGTACTGCCCTTATTGCGGACACGAGTTGTAAATAAAAAACAGAGAAAAATAAAGGAACTCCTTAATGGCAAGCAGAGAAGAGAGGAAACCGACAATAATAATTTTTTCCATAACTTTAGCCGCAGGAATTTTATCTGGAATGAAGCCTTCTCTTATCTTAAAGAATTTTCTTTATGGCACTATCGAGCCAGCTACTTTAAAGTTAATAATTCTTGTTATTCTGATCATCTTCTTAGGTAACCTTCTAAAGGAGAAAGGGGGTATGAGGAAAATTGTATCTTCTGTAGACACCCTTATAAAAGATTCGCGCTTGAGCCTTATTATACCACCTGCTCTTATAGGACTTTTGCCTATGCCTGCAGGAGCAATGTTTTCTGCTCCTATGGTGGAAGAATCCAGTAAAAAAATGAACTTAAAATCTGAAGAAAAAACCTTTTTAAATTTCTGGTTTCGACATGTCTGGGAGTATAGCTGGCCTCTTTATCCCGGGATAATCTTAGCCGCAGGTATCGTTGGGGTTTCTGTAAGAAGGATTATCTTCACTCAGTATCCTTTAACTCTGGCTGCTATCTTTGCTGGCTTTATCTTCGGAGTGAGAAGGCTCCTTCCCAATAAAGTACACTTAAATAATGGAGGAAGAGATCTCCTCAGTGGCTTAAAATCTCTTTTTGTTAATATCTGGCCTATTTTAGCAGTAATAGTTCTGGCAATTATCTTTAAATTAGAGCTAATTTTATCGCTAATAATAATTATTTCTCTTTTCCTTATAACGACAAGGGTAGGATGGAAAAAGATATCCCGAGCTATTAAGGCAAGTATTAACTGGGAAATGGTTCTATTGATTATTGCTGTAATGATTTTTAAAAGAGTTCTTGAAACTTCTGGTGCCTTAACCATAATTCCACAAATATCTAATTATTTGAAGCTTTCACCCTTCATCATTATTATTCTGCTTCCTTTTATAGTTGGCTTTTTAACAGGGATTCCTACAGGATTTGTGGGACCTACAATTCCACTATTTTTACCATTTATAGGAAAAACTGAGCCAAATTTGAACTATGTTATGCTAATTTATGCGGGAGGATTTGCTGGCACTCTTCTTTCCCCTTTTCACTTATGCCTTTTTTTAACAAAAAGCTATTTTGGGGCAAATTTTAAAAGAGTATATAAGCTTCTCTGGATGCCTGTCAGTTTTGTTACTCTTGTAGCTATCATACTCGTATTTATCCGCCAGCTTTTAGTTTAACCCGGACTTGATAATCATAAGAGAGCATATTAAAATTTTAAATAGTTCCAGCTTAATTATTAATTTATTCTTTCTAAGGAGGCTAAGATATGTCTGAGGTGCGTCTAAAGAATATAAATAAGAATTTTGGCAAGGTAATAGCCGTTAAAAATTTTGGTTTAAATATTAAAGATGGAGAGTTTGTTGTTTTAGTAGGACCTTCTGGATGCGGGAAGACAACTACTTTAAGGCTGATTGCAGGATTAGAGGAGGTCGCTGCAGGAGAAATCTATATCGGCAATGAATTGGTTAACGATGTTCCCCCAAAAGATAGAAATATTGCCATGGTTTTTCAAAATTACGCTCTTTATCCTCATATGAATGTTTACAGGAATATGGCTTTTGGATTAAAACTGAGAAAAGTTCCCAAAAGGGAGATTGACAAAATAGTTAAAAGGACAGCGAACCTTCTTGATATTGGAAAGTTATTAGGTAGAAAGCCAAAGGAGTTATCCGGGGGGCAACGCCAGCGAGTAGCTCTTGGAAGAGCTATTGTCCGAGACCCCAAGGTATTCTTATTTGATGAGCCTTTATCCAATCTGGATGCAAAGCTGCGGATTGCTATGAGGGCAGAGTTATTGGACCTGCACCAGCGCCTTAAAACAACTACTATCTATGTTACTCACGACCAGATGGAAGCAATGACTATGGGGGATAGAATCGTAGTGATGAAAGATGGAATAATCCAGCAGGTAGATACTCCTCAAAAGGTTTACGAGCATCCTGCGAATAAATATGTTGCTGGATTTATAGGCTCACCCTCTATGAACTTTCTTCCCTGCAGACTTATTGAAAAAGATGCTAGGATGTGTCTTACTGATAAAGGATTTTCTTTAAGGGTTTCTCCTGAAAAGGCAAGGATAGCGAAAGATTATCTGGATAAAGAAGTAGTATTGGGGATTAGACCTGAGCATTTAGATGTAAAAGAGGGGATAAGGGACTACGATCCGGAAACTGTATTTACAGCTTCTGTATGGGTTGTGGAACCTTTAGGTTCAGAAAATATCGCTCATATAAAAAAAGAGAACCATACTATTGTTTGCAGGATCGACCCTCATACTATCCTGAGGACAGGGCAAACTGCTGAATTTGTTGCCCATATGGATTTAGCTCATATATTTGATAAAGAAACGGGGAAAACAATATTTTAAAATAAAAGATGACATCAATTGAGAGCAGTTGAAGATTTAAAATCTATTTTAAAGAGAATAGATGGCAGAGGTTATAAAGCTTACAGAGATATTAAAGGTCAATATAAGTTTGAAAACTTTGAGCTTTATATAGATCATGTTCAGGCAGACCCTTATGCTTCTCCCAGCAAGGTGAGGGCAAGGGTAAGACAGAAAACAGCAGGATTTCCCCTATCTTTATTTAAAAACAGAATTAGAAAAATTGCTCTTGAAGATTATTTTGCGCGCACATTTTATCAGAATATAAAGCAGATATCTAAAGGGCATCGAGATAGTGGCAAAAGTGGCTCCATAAACATCCTTCCCTGCAGCCAGCAAATTTTAGAGAGAACATCTATATCTGTTAACGAGGATATTGTAGAGGCAAGGTTCACTATGGGTCTTCCCGCTAAGGGAAGAAGAATATTATCTAAAGAGGCAAGCGAGATGTTCTTTGAGGAGATTCCTCCCATCATAGGAAGCTCCCTTTTTTATAAGAACCTTAAGAGCGGTGAGCTAAAGAATCATATAGAGGTAGCAGAAGATGCTGAATATATTCGCAAGCATCTAAAAGAGAAAAACCTGATAGCTTTTGTAGCCTCCGGCTCCTGTCTTCCAAGAGCCAGTGGAGTAGACGAGAGACCCTTAAGGAAAGAGAAGGCTATTCTCTTCAAATCTCCCTCTTCTTTAGAGGTAAGTTTTCATCCCCCTCATAAGAAGGAGATAAGGGGAATGGGAATTCCTCAAGGAATAACCCTAATTGTAGGGGGAGGATACCACGGCAAATCAACCTTACTTAACGCCCTGGCTGTTGGCTGTTATAATCATATTCCAAAAGATGGAAGAGAATTTGTAGTGAGCAGTCCGGATACAGTAAAGATAAGAGCCGAAGACGGAAGATTTATTAAAAATACGGATATATCCCCTTTTATTCATAATCTTCCTTCTGGAGAAGACACTCGCTTTTTTTCCACCCTTAATGCTTCTGGAAGCACCTCACAGGCTTCTAACATTATAGAAGCTTTAGAAATAGGAGCAAAAGTATTATTAATTGATGAGGACACCTCGGCTACTAACTTTATGGTCAGGGACAGGAGAATGCAAGAGTTAGTGAATAAAGAAAAAGAGCCCATTACACCTCTTATAGATAAGATAAGACTTCTTTACAAAGAGTTGAAGGTTTCTGCTATATTAGTTATGGGAGGCTCAGGGGATTACTTTGATGTGGCGGATACAGTAATTTTAATGGATACCTATCAACCGGTAGATGCTTCAGAAAAAGCTAAGTCTATCTCCAACAGTTATAAACTTCATCGTTCATTTGAGGGAGGGAGTAAATTCGGCGTAATTAAAGATAGAATGCCTCTCCCTGAAAGCTTCAGACCTTACAGAGGAAGAGGAGATAAGGTAAAGATTAAATCAAGAGGGATAAATGGGATAGATTTCGGATACGAGAAGATCGATCTATCTTCGGTGGAACAATTAGTAGAAGAAGGGCAAACCCGAAGTATAGGCGATCTCATCTACTATGCTGGTAAAGAGATTTTTGACGGTAAAATAACTTTAAAGAAGGCTCTTAAACTAATAGAGGAGAGACTGAAGGAAAATCTCCTGGACTCTATATTCTCTTTTCTCTCTGGAGAATATGCAATTCCCAGAAAATACGAGATCGCCGCTGCTATAAATAGATTACACACCTTAAAATGTGAGGATAAAAAAAGTTATAAGAGAGAATTGAAAAGTGAGAGATAATCCTTAAGCTGTCTTGTAATTAAGAAATGAGACCTTACATATCTTTTCCCTTCACGCCCCATTTTATCTGCGGTTTCTTTATTAAGTAGAAGGAGCTTGGTTTTCTCTACCGCCTCCCTCACGCTTTCTACAAGAAAGCCTGTTCTACCGTCCATTATCTGGATGGTAATGCCACCTGTCTTCCCTCCCACCACAGGTCTCTCCTTCCATAATCCCTCGGATACGGTCAACCCAAAACCTTCCCGAAGTGATTTTTGAATTATCACCCGGGATAACCTTTGGAAAGCATTCACCTCAAGATTTCCCACTCCTCTTAAATCTGATAAGATGTGAATGTCCTCATCCTCGCCTGCTCTGCGCAGGACTTTCTCGTATATAATCCACCCCTCCTCCGGGTCATCAACAGGCATTGAACCAATGAGAGCCAGTTGAAGCTCAGGAATATCTCTCTTAATCAGTCTATACACATCAATGACTCCTAAAGGGTCTTTCCAGGGGTCAAATCGGGAGATCTGAGTAATTAAGGGTCTTTCTGGATCCACATCAAAATGACGAGCAATCTCCTCTATCTTCTTTCTGGCAAGAGAACGGTTCTTATCGCTTAGGGGATCGATAGAGGGAAGAATAATGAATAGATGCTTAAAGATATTCTTATCCTTGACGAACTTCTTCAGAGTGAATATAGCCGCATCGTATTCTTTCAGGAAATCCCTTAGAAAATTCCATATCTCAATATTAGGATTAGAGGTATCAATGTGACAGCGCCAGATAAATTTTGTCTCTTTTGAAGCCTGAAGGTAAGCAAGCATAGCTGCAGGCTGAGGGTCGTGAATGATTACAAAGTCATATTCTCCCTTGAAAAAACCTGCATTTAGCTTGTTTTGCTCAAAATATATCCTTTTCATCTCTTTAGTAAAGGTAATATCTGCCCCTTGAAGTGCATTATGAAATTTCTTGGTAATGTTAAAAAAGTCTTTGTTTCCCTCTATTACTCTCCATTCGACATCCAGTCCTACATCCCTCATAAGAGGAACAAGGTTGTGCAACATCTCTGCCACTCCCCCAACGTAAGCTGTAGAATCGATGTGCAAGATGCGAATATTTTTTAAATTTTTAGCGAGCTTTCGGATATTATAAATCTCCTCTTCTCCCACAATAGGTAGATAACCATCCAATCTTTTTAACTCTGTCTTAATTTCTTTTAACAATTTTTCCCCTCTATTTCTGCTTTTTAGTTTTTTGCTTTTGTTTCTTCTTTTTCTTTTTAATCCTTTATTCCTTTAATCCTGCTTTTTAATCCTCTATCCCTTGATTGACCCCGCCAAGATACCTCGCACAAAATAACGTTGTAAGCTAAAGAATAAAATAAGTGGTGGGATTATAGAGATAAATACTGCTGCAGTTAACAGCTCCCACTCCTGGCCATAGGAGCCAACCAGACTGCTTACCTGAACTGTGACAGGTGCTACATCAGGCGTTCCTCCCAGATAAACAAGAGCTACTAAAAGGTCATTCCACACCCAGAGGAACTGAAAGATGGCAAGAGAAGCTATGACAGGTAAACAGAGCGGAAGCACCAGCCAGAAAAAGATATAAGTTGGAGAAGCACCATCTATTTCTGCAGAATCAAATAGCTCACCGGGCAAGCCTGCAATAGAGTTATGCAACAGGTATACGGCAAGAGGAAGTCCATAGCCAGTATGAGCCAGCCAGATTCCGGGGAAGGTGCCAGAAAGACCTAATTGATTAAAAACGCGCAGAATCGGAATTAAAGTCATCTGAAGGGGAACCACTAAAAGAGCCACTAAGATTATGAAGAGACTCTGGCGACCAGGAAAACCCATCCAGGCAAAGGCATAGGCTGCAAATGAGGCTATGAGGATGGGCAATACGGTTGCAGGAATGGTAATGATAAAGCTATTTAAGAAAGCCCGTCCTATACCACATTGGGTAATTACAGTTGTATAGTTTTCCAGGGTGTACTGTCTGCTATTAAATAGATTTTTAAATATCGTCCACCAACCACTGGTTGCCACATCATGAGGGAATCTGAACGAGGTCACCAGGATACCAATGGTGGGAAGTATCCATGTTAAGGCAATAAGGATAATTATAATATGAAGTGGCATACGTGAGATACTCCTGGTTATCCTCTCTTTAATCATCCCATCACCCCCTCCTCTCCCTGAATCTCTTAAGATTAATCAGCATCATTGGGAGGACAAGTAAAAGGAGAACCACAGCGATGGTGCTTGCTCTTCCAAAATTTCTGAAATTAAACATCTCTTTATACATCCTATTGGCGATGACTTCAGTGCCAAAGTTACCATTGGTCATAACATAGACAATATCGAATACCTTTAATACAGTTATCAATTGTGTAGTGATAAGCACAGTGATAGTCGGCATCATTAGCGGAAAAATGACTTTCCAGAAGACCTTCCATTCGTTAGCTCCATCAATGCGGGCTGCCTCCAATAATTGCCTGGGAAGAGCCTTATACGAAGCTGATAATATAACCATACAAAACCCTGTCCATACCCATACTCCAACACCGATAAGAGAGAGGTTATTAATCCAGGGCCTCTTAATTAACCAGGGTAATGGAGGAAAATGTAAAACTCCAAGGAAGGCATTGAGAAGTCCGATCTGTGAAGCAAGGGGCGGTCGGTAAGCGTAAACGAACTTCCATATCACACTGGCACCAACGAAGGAAATAGCCATAGGGATAAAAATGATAAACTTAACGGTCGTTTCGTATTTTACGCGATCCAGCATCACGGCAAGGATTAATCCTAAGAATACGGTGAGGGGTGTAAAGACCACTACCCAGAGAATATTGTTTCGGAGAGCTGTTAGCATAGTCCTGTTAGTGAAGGCATAAACATAGTTGCTTGCTCCAACAAATTTCTCCGAGTTCCTACCAAAGAAGGAGAGATAAATTGTATTTATGGAGGGATAAATCAAAAAGAAGGCCAATACAGCCAATGCTGCTCCCAGATATAACCAGGGAGTGGATCGTTTTGTACGCATCTCCCACCTCCTCCGGGTAAAGCTCTGCACTCCGTATTATAATGACGAGTAAACTTGGCCACTACAGATTAAAAGTTGAGAGGGAATGTTTCCTCTCCCCCTCAACTTTCTTAACTCTACCCTCCATAAGCCCCAACAGCAGTGTCCTCAATCTTTTTAAGAACTGTATCTAGGTTCTCGCCACCAATATAATCCAGTATCCCAGTCCAGAAGGAACCAGAGCCTACAGAAGAGGGCATCATATCAGAGCCATCAAAGCGGAAAGTCTCAGCGCTGGCCAGTACCTGAGCAGCCTTACGGGTGAGCTCATCGGGATAGGCACCTTGACTCACTCGCCTATTAGCTGAGAGCCAGCCAGTTTCAGCAGCCAAGATCTCCTCAAAACCAGGGGTAGCTAAGTACCGCATAAGAGCTTTGGCCTCCGGAATATCATTGAAGACAACAAACACGTTAGCTCCTCCTAAAGCTGGGGTGCCGTACTGTGAGTCAATTGGTGGAAATGGAAAGAAAGTAAAATCTATACCTGGCACTAAATCTGGATCATACTTGAGGATAAAACTCGTGATAAAGGTTGCCTGCCTATGCATATAAGCGGATGGTGGGCTGGTGAACAGAGCATCCGGAGCATCACCAAAGTTAGTGGTAAGCTCAGCTGCTGTCCCTCCATATACATACTTCTCATCGCGAGCAATCTGACCAAAGAGCTCGAAAGCACGCCTCACTCTTGGGTCCGTCCAGGAAATCTCGTGATTAACCCATTTATCATAGACCTCAGGCTCTGCAATTCGGAGCATAATATCTTCAATCCAGTCGGTCCCTGGCCACCCGCTGGCAGCTGCACTCTCAAGTCCAATACACCAAGGGGTTTTACCATCGGCAACAATCTTATCAGAAAGAACAATTAATTCATCCCAGGTTTTGGGTACCTTGTATCCTGCTTTCTTAAATGCCTTAGGATTATACCAGACCAGACTCTTGAGACTTGCCCCGGTGTAAATACCGTAGAGTTCACCCTTATAGCTTCCTAAATCAAGCCATGTTTTCGCATAATCACTTTGCAGCTTGTTCATATCCATAAAGGTGCTTAAATTCACTAACTCGCCTATTTTAGCAAATTCCTCCAACTGACCGGGGTTGGGTAAAATAGAGATGTCGGGTGGATTACCGGCTGCTACGCGTGTAGTTAACACGGCTACCAGGTCTCGGGTACCGGTAAATTCTACTTTAATGCCGGTTGCTGCCTCAAAGGGTTCCAATGCCTTCATAAAGGCATCTCTCTCAGCGCCACCCCATACACCAAGCACGCTTACAGTTCCTCCTTGAGCAAAAGTAGGAACCGCTACCGCACCAATCAATAATATCACCATTATGGAAAATAAAATCCTCTTATACATCTTTTCCTCCTTTTAGATGTATTTTTTCTAAAAAAGAACAACTTCTCCACTTTTAAAATTCATCACCTCCTTCTCACTCAAATTTTTTCACCTTACTTAAACCCATTGAACAACAGTGGACCTGATCCTATCCTCACTCTTGAATTTAAAAATGGGAGCTTTAAATATTTCCTTAAGAACTAACTCTGCTGCTCCAATGACCCAGCCTTTCTCTCCTAACCGGGGAGAAAAAATTTTAATATCCTTTCTTAAAGGAGAATTTTCTCTAATAGCTTTTTGCACAGGATGAAGAATGAGCTCCCCCGCTTTCATTCCTTTCCCCTCTAAAAGAATCATTTCCGGGTCGATAATGTTAATAAGATTACTAATTCCGATACCCAGGTTTCTGCCTGCCTGTTCAAAGATATTCCTGGCTACTATATCTCCCTTGCGGGCGGCCTTTAAAACAGTAGACACTGAAAGACTGTTTAAATCAGTATTATTTAGAAAATTCTTTATAAGTGTTTTTTTTCCCTTCAATTAATGCTTTCTTTGCCTCTTTAATAATAAAATAGTCAGAGGAAAAAGCTTCCAGGCAGCCCTGTTTACCACAATAACAGAGAGGTCCATTCTTATCTATTATTGTATGTCCTAACTCTCCTGCTCCTCCCGAACTGCCGTGGTATATTTCTCCATTTAATACAATTCCTGCCCCGATTCCTGTGCCCACTGTTATACAGACAAAATTATTGATTCCCCGAGCAGCGCCGTATCGCTTTTCTCCCAAAGCTAAAGCATTCACATCTTTATCCACGAAAACAGGAATATTAAATTCTTTCTCCAGAAGCTCTTTAAATTGTATATTTTCCCAACCTAAAATAGCAGAATAAAGTAAAACTCCACGCCTGTTATCCACCAGTCCCGATACCCCTATCCCACAACCAATAACCTGGCCAAAGTCTACCCGAGCTTCCTCAATCAAATCCCAAATTACATTGACAACACTTTCAATTACAACTTTCTTGCTTTCCTTAGCAGGAGCAGGGGAAGTAATCTGGCATAAAATAGTCCCTTTTAAATTAACCAACGCTGCAACAATACCGTCCAGTCCAATCTTTATTCCTATTACTAATCCTGCTTCTGGATTCAGCTTAAGCATTATCGGCTTTCGTCCTCCCCGAGACTTATCTTCTCCTACCTCTTGCACCAATCCTCTTTTTATTAACGAGGCTACAATATTAGAAACTGTGGAAAGACTGAGCTCTGTAAATCTGGCAATCTTTGTTCGGGAAACAGGCTCATAATTTAAGATAGTGTTAA
>JAYEHT010000174.1:0-2321 GCA_034659655.1 Candidatus Aerophobota bacterium
CTAGAGCAAAAACTCTAAGAAATAAAGGTAATGTCAAAAGTTTTATGAAGGAATATGAAAGATAGATATGAGGGATCAACAAAATAAAAAGAAGAAATTATCTTTGGAGTAAGGTCATAATTGTTTTTTGAAAAGAAGGCGTTGATACTTATAGGGCTTGATTTTAGAATACAGAAATGGGAGGTTGGTTATTCCTGGCGCACTGCCCGAAAACTGAGTGTAGGTTTTTAGCAGGGTCTGAGAATTCCGTTGTGGATACTGATGTTCTGTGGATAACCCTTTGGGTTACCCACATCACTTGGATAGCTCTTCGAGCTCTCCACAGTCTCCACAACACTGCTCCTACTATCTTTTAATCAATTAACCCTTTTAAAAACTCAGTTGAGTAAGGGTTGGGTAGCTAACTGGATGATTTTAGCCCATTTACCCTGAAGAGTACCTATACCTTTTAAAGGCTCTAGAGGAATAGGCATAGAGTAATTAAGACTAATATGTGGCCGAAGGAAGTTATAGTGAGTTACAAAAAGGGTAGTTAAAGCCACTGCTCCATTTTTAGAGTTAAAACCATAGGCACATCGGGTATGAAACTTATAGGTGCGGTTAAGTCTTTCGATAATCTCTTTAAAGGGACGAAACTCCTCTGATTCTGAGTCGAGATTCTGTAGTCCAATGACTTTCTTATGGGTTAAATTAGGCTCATAGCTCTGGTTGATAAAGTGAATACCTGCTGGATAAGAAGGATTACCATCAGTCACCAGAGTGATCTCTTGTTCAGGCTTAGCTGTACAAATAGCCTCATTCATGGCGATAACAGCCGGCAGGGTATCTCTTGTTCCATCAACATGATAGGCAGTGATCTTGCGGCTTTTTGAGGAGATAAAAAAGAAGACGTAATTATGTTCGCCTCTTACTTTAATGTAGGTCTCATCGCCAGCTTGAAGATCGTCTACCTCTCCCTTATTGGCTATGTTGAATCTATGGCAATAGGGGGCAGCCATTTCGGTATAGTTTAGAACGGTCTGATAAGAGATGGGTAAAGAGAAAACATTACGCAGAATAAAGGCAGTCTTTCTCGCTGAGATACCCAAAGATATATGAAAAGTAAGGGCAAGGCATAAAGTATTAAGAGAGTTATAGATTTTAAAAAGAGAGGAAGAATCTTTTTCCTCGGGTGCAGAATGCTTCAGCTCCTCTTGAGTGAAATGGTATTCTCTATACTGATATCTGAGCTTAAACTGAGAGGATTTGATCTTTGCGAGGAGTCTTTCTGCACAATTAAGCTTTGCTTTGTTCTTTAAGAAACGTGGGCATCTATCATTGTCGCATTTATAGATAGAGACATCTCTTCGCTCTTTCCAAAGATAAAGCGAATGACCACAATGAGGGCAAAAATAGCGAGCCTTGTTCCGATAACGAGGATGCACTTGTGATAAGGAAGAACAGAGTTTACACTTAAGTTGCGTGCGTCTTTTACCATCGTTAAAATAAAGGTACTGGTAAGGAGCACCACAAATCCTACAGGTAGAACCTTCAGGCACTTTAGCCTTAAGATTTTTAGTATTAACTGGTCTGAGAGGACGACCTTTCTTTTCCTCATAAGTAGATAAAAGCTTCCTCCAGTCTAACCTTGGAGTGGTCTTAAGAGGCGCTTTAAGCGGTGGGTTCGGGTCAACAAAGAAGTCGCGGTAATGAGGGTGTTTCTCTTTGAAATCATCCTTAGGCTTAACATCAGGATTGCGATTGGCTAAAACATCCGAAAGACCGTTGATAATCTCTTCTATTTCTTCGCGAGTAAACTTAGAGCAGATCCAGATAACAAAACGAGCAGTCTTTTTCATTAGGCTTGCCTCTTTTTGGTGGATTTCCAAATCCTACTGTAAAAAGTAGGGGGAAAGGTAATTTAAGTTTTCGCTCTTTGTCATAGACTTTTCAAGAAAAAAGGGAATCACTTAGCAAATTTTTCTTGGAGGGAAGAAATTTTTCCTAAACGAGGAATAAAATTGATTGAAAAAGGTCTGTATACCGATAGGTAAGGGGATAGTAAATTTCATAAAAAAATACCCCCCTCATTAAAGGAAAAAGACTTACCAAAAGGAAAGAGATGAGAAAAGCTTTTTCTATTCTCTCTGGATGGCATAAAGAAGATAAAGGGGAACCTTTGGACCAAAAAGTCTTTCCCAGTATTTCTTATTCTTTGTCTCTCTGTATTTTCTCAAGTTCTGAGGTTCGGACAACTGGATTTTGGCCTCTGAAACCCGCATAAGTTGGGTTGATAATTTATTGTGATTGATTTTTTCTCTCGTCTCAAGAGAATCTTCTGA
>JAYEHT010000175.1:0-2309 GCA_034659655.1 Candidatus Aerophobota bacterium
ACGGATTTAGGTGTTAGAAAAGGTAAGTTATTACTCTGCCAGTCTTATTAGGCTGGCAGAGGAGTTAATGAAATACTATGCAGAGGCGTTTCACAAGGTATTTGATAATTTAGAGGAAGTTTTGGAGAGAGAGTAGGCTTCAATTTAAAACAGAAAAACTAAGTAGGTTAGGATATGGAAATTTTTTGAAAGCTTACTATAAAAGTCAAGTGTACGTCTGAAAATTGAAAATTTGGCATATCTTGGCTAAAGATAAGAGTTTCCTCTTTTGAAAGAACGAAATTAAACAAATTGTTCTTTGTAAATCTATTTAAGAGTTATCAACTCCTTTTGTCCCTGGATTTGCGTAATGAAGCTAAAGCTCATCACACAGGGGTATGGATTGGAGGTTAACTCATCTTTAATTTAACCCACTCTTACCCTAGCAGAACGTGCAAAGTTTTCTCATCCTACAGGTGAGAAGGAGCTTTACCTTACCCTCATACAAGATGTGGGCAGAGAGAGAAAGTTAAGCTTTCACTTTGCAAGGTTAGCTAACTAAAAGTAGCTAGAGCCTTTCGAGGTGAGACAACTTCCTCCAATCCATAGCCAAAATTACCTTTTAGATAGGAAGAGGCCAGGATAGCCAACTTCTATCTTGAAGGCAATTATAAGGCATTTAAAAGAGCAAGGATACGTCCTCTGGGCTCCTCTAAGTCAAAGGTCTCTACTTTGGAATTTATCCTTATCTTAACCCAGGTAGGATCCTCTTCATCAAAGAGAACCACCTTAGGGCTCTTGCTGAAGATCTCCAGTAAATTAAGGTTCAGGTTAGCGATCTCTTTGGAATCAAGGGATACCTCAAGGGATTGATTTAGGAATTTAGCTTTGGTTCTAAGGTTTCCTGTTCCTATTCTTTTAGGATCGAATGAAGTTTTGTTCTTTGACATATAAAAGCAGACTCTCAAGAACTTATCCGCCACAGCTATTATAGCCTGCATGGGTTTTTTAGCTAAGACTTTAGTCTGATAGAGAAAGTAGTCCGTAAAAGGGGGACAGCTTTTTATCAGACTAAAGGCAGCCAAAATGGCGGTAGTTCTCAAGGAGCTGATGCCCTTCTTGCTGATGTAGCGCCTCCTTTTGGTTTCCCCTGAGCTGGATTCTACTGTATCCAAGCCAGCTAACTTAACCAGTTGGCGTCCACTAGAAAATGTATCAATATCACCTACTTCAGCTATTACCTCAGCGGCTAAAATAGGTCCAATACCCTTAATGCTGGTAAGGGTCTGGCCTAACTCTTTGAGATAGCCATTTATGTCTTTTTCTAAGATAGAGATCTGTCTTTTTAAAAGATCAATTTGCTCTAAGATCATTTGAATTTGCTTAATGTGAGCTTGATTATCATCCCTGATACCTAAAGAGAGCTGAACCTGAGAGAGAAGCTTCTCAGGGCTGATCTTTGTCTTGTGACTGCCATAGATCCTGAAGATAGAGGAAAGTTCCTCCAAGGGTGTAGATTCAAGAAGATCTATACTGGGAGAAAATCTCAAGATAGCCATAGAGACTCTACCTGTTATATCAGTAAAGGCATCTACTAACTCTGGACAGAGCTCATAGATAACGGTCTTTAGTTTTATCTTCTTGGAGGAAAGCTCTAAGACAATATCTCTACGACTACGAACTGTCTTTTGGAGCAGGCGAAAAATTCCTAGCATAAATCTGGCTGGATTGGACTTACCATCACAAACAAGATTACAGATAAGGCCGGGATCTATTTTATCATTTTTGTTAGCCGCGGGATCCTCTTCTTTTCTTTTGTAATGAACCTGAACAGGGTTAACCAGGTGGACAAGGCAGCCTCTATCATGCAGGGCATAGCCTAAGGGCTTCCAGTAAATACCGGTGGGTTCTAAGGCAAAAATAACCCCCTTAGCCTGATATTTTTCCATGAGATGATTAACCTTCTCTAAAAGGAAGTCTAAGCCCCTTTTAGAGTTATAGATCTTTAAGATAGGGGAGATGATCTCTCGAGTCTCCCGGATCTTTACCCGGGCATAATGTCTTTTCTTGTGGACATCTATGCCCACCGCTAAAGCGGGAGAGTTCTTTGTCTTCATGGTAAACTCCTAAGTTAGTATTTTGCCTCTTCGGCAAGAGATAGTTCTTTTATCCATAATATCAAATATTCTGCAATAATAAAACGGGTCAATAGGCAGATTGTATAATGTCTGCCGCCCTACTTTGTTTGATAAAGATTTAGTAGGGTACCCAAATCTATTATACACTAGGGGGTGAGAGATTAAGAAAAAAAAAATAGGTCCACTAGCTTG
>JAYEHT010000176.1:0-2306 GCA_034659655.1 Candidatus Aerophobota bacterium
GTAGCACCTAGGAGACTGGTGAAAAACCCCTTAATTTTTTAATGAATTTTTGTTCTTTCTCAAGGTATATGATTTTACAAAATCCTTATCTGTGGTATAATAAAGGTGATTTTTAAGTCAAAAATATCACACGATAAGGAGTCAAAATGTTAGGAAAAGAAGATAAACAAACTTCCTTTTTTGATACTGGATTTGTCTGTGCTCATCTTATCAATAAAAATAGCTTCTATGCCAAGATGCATAACTATGCTGATGAGGTAATCACTGATGATGATTTTGCCGATATATATTGTTTGGATAACGGTCGCCCTTCTGTTCCTCCCGCAAGACTTACCAAAGTTCTTATATTGCAAAATTATGAGAATCTTTCTGATAGAGAAGCGTTAGAGATGGTTCGCTTTAATATAAAATGGAAGTATGCCTTAGATGTTCCCATAGACTACGAGGGATTTGACCGCTCCTTGTTAGTCTATTTTCGCTCCCGTCTTCTTATAAATAACAAAGAGAAAATGGTCTTTAAAAAGACCTTAAAGCTGGCGAAAAAAGCAGGTCTTTTAAAAAAGAAAGTAGATCAGGTTATAGATTCTACTCCTATGCTTGGAGCTTCTGCAGTAAAAGATACTTATGAACTTCTCCGCGATGGTATACGAAAAGTTCTTTCATTTTTGGATGAGAAGGTAAAATCCAGGGTAAAGCTCTCCTTGAAAGCTTACGGTAAAGATGATTCTAAACCAAAAATTAACTGGGAAGATAAGAAAGAACGTCAACAGCTTCTTTCTTTACTCGTTTCTGATGTAAAAGAAGTATTATCTCATGTTGATGTTAATAAAGAAGATATAGATACTGAGCTAAAAGACGCTGTTAATCTTTTAGCTAAAATAGTTTCCCAGGATATCCAGGAGGATAAGAAAGGTAAACCTAAGATAAAAAAGGGAGTTGCCAAAGACCGTATTATCTCCACTACTGATCCTGAAATGCGTCATGGCAGAAAGTCAAAATCTGGTAAATTCAATGGATACAAAAATCATATCCTCAAAGATGTAGATTCAGATATTATCACTAACATAGATGTATCCCCGGGAAACTGTCCTGATAAAGATATGACAGAGTCATTGATAGATGAGGCTAAGGAGGAATTTGGAATAGAAACAGAATCTTTATGTGGAGATGGTGCCTATGGCTCAGGGAAGATGCGAAAGAAGATGGATAGTAAAAAGATTGAGCTTATCAGCAAAGCTCCTCCACTAAAAGATACAGGAAAACTGAACAAAGAAGAATTTAACATAGATGTTAAACAAGAAAGGGTAGTTTGTCCAGAAGGAAAAGTTGCCAAAATACACCATAAGAGTAAAGGTGCCGAGGAAGAGATTACTAAAACCTTTGTTTTCTCTAAAGAAGATTGTAGTGTTTGTCCCAGAAAGGATGAGTGTACCAATGCCAAGAATACTGGAAGAACTATTATAATAGGTCCTTATGAAGAGTATCTACAAGAGGCAAGAGAGATACAGAAAACTAAAAGATTTAAAGACATTTATAACAAGATACGTCCACCCGTAGAGAGAAAGATAGCTGAGCTTATTTCTCATGGTCTTCGCAAAACAAGATACAAAGGAAGAAGAAAGTCTCGTCTTCAGTCCTTATTCACCGCTGCTGCGGTAAATCTTAAGAGAATTTTCAAAGAACAAGACAAAGAGCGGCTAATTCTTGATATAGTTGGAGCTAATGCAGTAAGTATATAGATAAATGAGCACTTTAGCTCCCCACTTTTAAGAATTAAGGGCTAATTATTCTAATTATCAAATATAAGGAGGCAAATTTTCTAATTGTCAGGATGAATTTTGCAAAAGTAGTCAAATTATCGGTAAAATTTTTCACTTATCCTTTGAAAAAAATTCGAGGTGCTAAAAACATCATTTCTATAAAGACCTTTTTCACCGGTCTCCTAGTTCAGAGAAAAGTGATACAGAGCTTGAACAACAACTTTTTCTCTGGGAGGAAATTTAACAATGAAGAAAAAAAGAATAATCCAAAAATTAATGGAAAGAGGAAGCGAGAAATTTTCTTCCTCTTTAAAAATAAATCTTCATTCCTTGAAAGAAGGGGAGATTTTCAAGTGGTTTTTAGCTTCTATTCTTTTTGGAACAAGAATTTCGGAAATTATTACCATAAATACTTATAAAGAGTTTGAAAAAGAAAAAGTATTGTCTTTGGAAAAAATTTTAGAAACAGGTTGGGATGGACTGGTAAAAATTCTGGATGAAGGAGGTTATGTGCGTTACGATTTTAAAACAGCTACTAAACTCCTG